>JAUUYJ010000306.1 GCA_030588275.1 Candidatus Zixiibacteriota bacterium
ATAAGAAGGATATTGCCGACCTGCCATCCGAATTGAAAAAGGGGCTAACCTTTAAGCATTTTGATAACGGCTGGGATGTTATCCGTTTTGCGCTTGAGCCGAAACCGAAATCAAAACCGATAAAGAAACGTAAGTGAAATGAAACTGGTCAATGCCGAAGAGATGCGGGCTATCGACGCTTGCGCCATTGAGAAACATAAGATTGCTTCTCTTGAATTAATGGCCAACGCTGGTCAGGCCATTTTTGAATATCTTGATGAAAATATTCTGTTCGACCAAAAGGCGGCCTTGATTACGATCCTGTGCGGTCTGGGAAATAACGGCGGCGACGGATTTGTTGTAGGGCAGAAATTAATTGAAGCCGGATACAACATCCAGTTTTTTCTGTGTGGCAACGATGAGAAGCTATCAGACGACTGTCGGGCAAATTATGATAAGGTGGTAAAAGCCGGAAGCGATCTGGAGATTATCTCCGATGATGCGACTTCTGACTTTCCTGATCTAACCGAATCCGATTTCATCATTGATGCGATCTTTGGAACCGGTTTTTCCGGTGCGCCACGAGGCATCAGTCTTCCGATAATTGAGGCAATTAACGACAGCGATGCTGTCGTGATCTCAATTGACGCACCTTCCGGGTTAGATGTTTCGACTGGCCAGTCGGCTGGAGCGGTTGTTCAGGCAGATTATACCATCAGTCTCGCCTTGCCCAAACCGGGGCTATTCATCTCCCCCGGTCGGGAACTGGCCGGAGCGGTTGCGGTTGTTCCGATTGGTATCCCGGACGAGGCGGTCGCAAGTTTTGACCTGACAGCCGATCTGATAACTGGTGAGACCGTTTCGTTTTTGCTCCCTCAACCGATCCCGGATGGGCACAAGGGAGATTTTGGAAAAGTTTTAATTATTGCCGGGTCACCCGGACTGACCGGAGCGGCGGCGTTGTCCGGCTTGGCCTCGGCACGATCCGGAGCCGGTCTGGTAACGGTTGGAACACCAGCTTCACTCAATCCAATTTTGGAAAGTAAACTTACTGAAGTCATGACCACCCCGTTGCCTGAGGTAAAAAAACGATCGGTGCTGGCCTTGCGAGGGCGCGGTGAGATTAGAAAACTTTTGGTTGATAAGAATGCGGTCGCAATCGGCCCCGGCTTAGGTCGGCATCATGAAACCGGCGAGTTGGTAAAACGGTTGGTCGGCGATTTGACAATTCCTGCGGTTATCGACGCCGATGGCTTGTATCCGCTATCGGGTGACGATTCTCCGTTGTGTTCTGACCATGCTCCATTGATTTTGACACCGCATCCGGGTGAGTTTGCTCGACTGACCGGCGTTACACCGGATGAGAATCCGGTCAATAATTATGACCTGTTAACTCGATTCGCGAAAAAATTTAATTCGGTTATCATTCTCAAAGGCTCGCCAACTTTGATCGGATCTCCGGATGGTGCCGTTTTTCTCAACCCGACCGGTAATTATGGAATGGCAACCGGCGGTTCCGGTGACGTTTTGACCGGGATTTTGGTGACCTTATTGGGGCAGGGGTTGTCAACTATTGAAGCGGCAATTTGCTCCGTTTTTATTCATGGACTGTCGGCAGATCTGGCGATTGGATCTGGCGATATCAATCCTCGTTCGTTGATCGCCGGGGATATTATAGATTACCTCAGCCCGGCTTTTGACGCTCTTGAGATTGATGAGTAACAACTTATTATTTACGTTATTTCCTTTTTTCCCAAATACAAATAGCGAAACATTAAATTTCAAAGATAATCTGGTAGCAAAAGGCATCTTTTTTCAATCGTTAATTCTCTACGATACCGTTACTATCCCAACCCAGAGCTTGTCTGAACTGACTGTGCTAGGACATTGGCTGGGATACGACATCCTATTTGAACTAATAAATGACAAGAGAATCAGGTTCCTCAAGCAAGATGGAAGAATAATATATTCAGGAGAAACTAAGACGCTAGAAACAATACGGCTGTTTAGGCTCGAATGGCCAGAGGACAAGAGTCGGTATTTCGCCGCGGCATCAATGTACACACCTCCGGAGGCCGCAGATATTATTCTTACACATAATAGAGAAGTAATTGATAACCCTCTAAAAAACTTAATTATTAATGGTATTGACAGATCGGCTATCGCCGGAGAGCATCCATTACTCTTAAAAGTTAAGGAGCAAACAGAAAATGATATTAATCAAAACCACAAACTGGCAAAGCATCTTGATTTGTATGGCAAGGAGATATCGCAATTAAAAGGAATAAATGTAAATCAAGCACGGATTGGGTTAGGATCGGAAAACCTAACTGGTAAAGATGACATTTCCAAATTGCTTACTCTAACCTTCTTAAATTGTATTCTGATTTGGGGTAAAGTCAGCAATGTAAATAACTATCATGTTCAAAAAATATTTGAGCCGTTGATTTCCATAAAAAGTAGTGGGTTGCTTCGTAGCAAAGGTATTGCGGCTGGAGTTGATAGTATTCTGGTTACTAAAAAAATACCAGATTTCGCAGCACTAGTATCGAACCAATCCATAGACGCTTATGCGCTTTTGCGAATAGTAAAAGACCCTAAAACAGAGGAATTTAGAAAATGGATTCATTAGATAGACAGTGAAAATCCAGAAGATTTTATCAATGAGTATATAGCCCATATCGAGGGATTTCTACCGAAAGATAGCCGATTGAAGCAATTTCTGAATTTTGTGTTAACCACTTTTGTATCTACCATAAATTTTCAATTAGGTGTAAGCCTATCAATGATTGATATTTTTCTGGCGGAGTCTGCAAACCAAAAATCACCTGTTAAATATTTCTTTGACAACTTACAAGATCTGAGCAATAATCCTGACTAATTATTCGACCGTAACCTTGCCCTAAATCTTGGTTCTAAACCAGCTATCGCAATATCTCCCATAGTAGTCGGGCAAAGATATCTTGACTTAAATATAGGGCAGTCGTATTTTCTACGCTGATAAGATGTCCTTAATCCTTATCGGGAGACCCGTCGGTGAACTATGGAAT
>JAUUYJ010000359.1 GCA_030588275.1 Candidatus Zixiibacteriota bacterium
ATTTGGCGATCAGTACAAACAATGGAACGCCGCCTTTGAAGCTGGTCTCGCCACCGCTTTAAATATCCCGATCATCGTCTGGCATCCCAAAGAGTTTACTCACGCTCTCAAAGAGGTTGATGCCACCGCCAACGCCGTCTGCGAAACGGTTGAACAGGTAACGAAAATTTTAGAGTACGTTACCAGCGGGAAACTGTAATTTTATCCGCCAGGAGTCGAATTTTCGACGCCGCCGGACACTATAAACTCCTAAAGAACTTTTCCGGTATTACCTTTGGTGGACCCTTTCGTTGACTTCGGTTGTATAATGGCTATATATGATCTACATAGATTGCTTTATCTTTAAGTAAACAATAACAGGAGAAGAAATGAAGTCAAAAAAGATAAATATCCATCTGCAAGCGGTGGTTGCCGGGTTTTTTGTCATGGCACTCCTTATTTACTTGCCGAGTTGCTTAGCCTCCAAATCTAATTTTGATAAAATGGTTGGTGAGGCGGGTGAACAAGGTGAAGTCAGGATTTACGAAGTCTTCGGCATGGATTGCCCCGGCTGTCATGGTGGGTTGGAAAAGCTGATTGATAAAATTCCCGGGGTCAAATCATCAAAAGCGAATTGGGAGCTGAAAAAGCTAAAGGTTTTGCTTGATCCGAACGCTGAAGTAAGCGACGAAACAATTTATGATGCGATAAAGCAGGCTAACTTTACCGTAGGGAAGCGACTCAATTAACCAATGATGAAACTTAAGAGAATTTTCAGACAGGCCAAAGCGGCTTACATTATTGTAGCGTTGCTTTTTGCATCAATCGTTCTGGCCGACATTGTTTCGGCAACCGGAATATCTGTCGATGCCGGGCTAACTCCGGCGGCAGGCCGTTGGATGTTCCGCTCTCAGGTTCGCTACATGCACCGTGATAATTATCCTCCGCCCCTTGTCAAAGAGATGAAGATGTATATGGTTCCGTTTGTTGTCGCCTATGGTGTCAGATCCGATCTGACCATCATGATGCGGCAAGCATACATCAATAGAGAGATGATAATGGGTGGGATGATGGCGAGTAGCACAACAACAAGCGGACGTGGTGATTTTCTCTTGTTAGCCAAGTACCGCTTGGCCCGGATCAATAAACCGACCTACACGATCGGGATTGCTCCAACTTTGGCTATTGAGATGCCGACCGGAAGCGATCTGATAACATCCGAAACCTATGACTTGCAGACCGGCTTATATATTTCGGGTCGTTATCATACCTTCGGAACCGATCTGAGCGTCGCCTATGTCTGGAATGGAATGGGGAAGACGACCGATACGAGAATGATCCCAGGGGATGAATTCAAAGTCGATATGGCGATAGCTAACCAGTTCAGTATTGGGGATGAAGCGATGTACTCTCTGGCCCCGGTGTTGGAATTCTCATATAGCGATATTGCATTTAATACAATAGATGATAAGACTGTTTTGAATACGGGGGAGTCGTACATCCTGCTATCTCCCGGCCTCAAATTTACCGTCAACTCATTGATCCTTGAAGGGCTGGTTCAGTTTCCGATCTGGCAAGAGCAAACCGGTGACCAGACCGAACGGGTCGCTGGATTCTTGTTTGGGTTTAGATACATGCTATAGGTGGAAGCGGTCTGTCCGGAAAAATACGAGGATGATTTCTCGTTACTTCAGCGATGGAATATACAGAAAATCGTGAGATAATAAAAAAGGCCGGTCAGATTGACCGGCCTTCTTGTTATCGTTTCAAATCTGTTACCTGATAGCTATTTTTGGCAACACGGCTCGACCGGTTCAGGACCACCCTTAAATATCAGGTTAATCAGATAAACGGCATCGCTGACGTTGACACCTGAGTCACCATTACCGTTCCCCTGGCAAAACGGATCGGGGTCAGGACCACCTTTAAAAATACTATTGATAAGATAAACCGCGTCGGCAATAGTTACCCCCCCATCATTATTAGCATCACCACAAACAAAATCTGAAGCATAAGCAAAATCGATAGTCCGGACCGTATCGGGTGCTTCGCCAATGGTTATCATAATCGAATCGGGCGGGAAGATATCACCTGATAAATATGGAGCTGTAATTACCCAGTCGCCATCGCATATATCTATCATGTATGTTCCGCTGGTACTATCAATGTTGGCACTCACAAAATACCCGTCATTCCCATCAGACCCGGTTCGGGCGATCACTTGATAGTAGGGAAGATCGAGGGGAAGAGGGACG
>JAUUYJ010000052.1 GCA_030588275.1 Candidatus Zixiibacteriota bacterium
ATATTAAACGTCTTTTTGCGCGATTTTAAAAAGCAACGGAAACGGATGCTATTGACCCTTCTGGCTATCTTCTGGGGCACGATGTCGATTATGCTTCTTTTAGCTTTTGGTGAGGGGTTTAAAAATCAGTTAATGACCAACGAGGAGGGGATGGGCAACGGTATCGTCGTCGTCTGGGGTGGGCAGACCTCAATCCCTTATCAAGGATTTGGAAAAGGGCGACGTATCCGATTCAGTACCGAAGATGTTGAATACATCCGCAACAAAATGCCGGAGTTGGCGGCGGTTGCCGGAGAATATACACGGTGGGGTTCGGTGATCCGTTACAAAAATCATACGCTCAACGAACGGGTCAACGGCGTTTATCCGGTTTATGAAGATATCCGTAATTTCCGCGCCAAGATGGGGGGGCGGATGATTAACAAGATTGATATGGACAAAAAAAGGCGTGTTGCCTTTTTGGGTTTTGATCTGAAGGATCGCCTCTTTGGAGAAGCAACACCAATTGAGGAAGTTGTCGGGCAAATTATTACAATTAACAGGATGCCGTTTACCGTTATCGGAGTGATGGCAGAAAAAATGCAGATGGGTAGCTATGGCGGCCAGGACAGCGATGTGATTGCCATCCCGGCGACGACGTTTAAAACCATCTATGGGCATCGTTACATGAACAACCTGATCTACCAACCGAAAAATTTTGACGACAATAAGATAGTCGAAAAAAGGCTGTATCAGGTTTTGGGTAGCAAATTCAAATTTGACCCTGAGGATGATCGGGCAATCTCTTTGTGGGATACAATCGAAGGAAAGAAAATTACCGGAAATATCCTTTTGGGTCTGCAGATATTTTTGGGGATTATCGGAGCCTTGACTCTGGTTATCGCCGCCGTTGGTGTCGCCAACATTATGTACGTTTCGATCAAAGAACGAACGCGGGAGATCGGCATTAAGATGGCGATCGGTGCTCGCAGAAGTTATATCCTGACGCAGTTTCTTATCGAAGCATTTGGCATCACATTTTTAGGTGGATTGGTCGGGATGGCCGTTTCTTACATTGGCACCGAAATATTTAAGATGATCCCGATTGAGTCGGAGGTGCTGAGCTTTATGGGACGACCGACGGTTTCACTTGAGATCGGAATTGCGGTAACGTTGATACTGGGAGTATTAGGATTTTTGGCCGGTCTCTTTCCGGCTATGAAAGCGGCCTCGGTCAACCCGACCGAAGCATTGCGGTACGAGTAATTTATTAAAGAGAGTGATCTATGATTGAGATGCGCAGCATCAAAAAAGTTTACAACACCGGCAAGGTCAAATTTGAGGCTCTACGAGGGATTGATGTAGAGGTTAAGGATAACGAATTTATCGCAATCTTCGGACCGTCCGGGTCGGGCAAATCGACCTTGATGAACCTGATGGGTTGTCTTGATACGCCGTCAGAAGGGGAGTACAATATAGAAGGCCGTTCGGTTGCGCGGCTCAATGCCAACCAACTGGCCGAAGTGCGCAATAGTAAGATTGGGTTTGTCTTTCAGGCCTTTAACCTTCTGCCATATGCAACCGCTTATGAAAATGTCGAACTACCTCTTCTGTACGCCGGACTCAAAGGCAAAGAGCGGAAGGAGCGGGTTGTTGAACTTTTGAGCCGGGTTGGGTTGGCCGATAAGATGGCAAACAAACCGACCGAGATGTCGGGTGGGGAGATGCAGCGGACCGCCATTGCCCGCGCTTTAGCAAACAAGCCGAAACTTATTTTGGCTGACGAACCGACCGGTAACTTAGATACCAAATCGGGCGGAGAGATCATCAAAATATTTGAAGAGCTGTGGAACAATGGTCATACGGTTGTGATCATCACGCACGATATGAATATCGCCGGACGGTGCCAGCGGGTTATCAAACTCAAGGATGGGTTACTGGACAATAACGGCAACGGAAGCGGACCGGCATAGTTGGCTGGGATGAAATGGAGTATGTTGGATAAAAAATGATTGAACAGGAATCTCATTATTAATCGTAACAGTTTTTAGAAAACCACATCGATCTGCCCAGTATGAGGCGTTGGCGGTCCCCACCTGCCGACGGACGCATTGCGCCGTTCAGTATTCCAACACTATCGGTTCTTGAAATCTCCAGCGGGTCATAGAGTATAAATTGAAATGGGATTACCCCTAAAAGATGCTGGCATCCCTCACTCCAGAAACAGCATCGCGACTCCAACGACGGCGATGATTGCACCAACGACCGCCCGGACCGTCGGACGTTCATGGTGGATGATCATCGTCATCGGAATAATCACTACCGGGAAGGTCGAAATCAAGGTCGCGGCAATCCCGGCTTGAGTATGTTTGACTGCCACCATTGAGACCCATACTCCGAAAGTGGGACCAAGCAATGTCGCACCGACTAAGACGTAGAAAGCCTTCTTACTGCAAACCGCTTTGATGGTGCTAACCAGTTCCCGCCTGAACAGAGCGACAACCCAGATCGCGATGGTGGCCGAGAGCATCCGAATCAACGTCGCCGACATCGGATCAAACGCATCTCCCATCCCTTTTTTGGCAAAAACGAATCCAACCGCCTGACCAGCCGCACCACCGATCCCCATCAGGATACCAAAAGCTCTCGATCCTTCTTTGCTATTTATCTTTCTATCCTTTTTATCCGTCGTAACCCAGGTGATGCCGGCGAGAGTTACAAATATTCCAACCAGAGCCATCAGGCTTAACCGTTCATCAATGACAAAGTATGCCAACAACGCCGTCATGACCGGAGCCAAGGACATCATCAACGCACCTTGACGTGGGCCTAATATGACAAGACAGCGAAAATAAAATGTATCCCCGACGGCAAGGCCGATGATGCCTGATATCGACAGGTACAATAGAACATCACGGTCATACCCGGTCGGGAAAAGGGTCCCATATATCATCCATAAAATTAGAGAAAGAAAGATTGCCGCAATCGGGATACGCAGTTTGTTGACGTTGTACGAACCGATCAGACGTCCGGCCAACGCGAACATTATCGAACCTCCGGCCCAGCAAAACGAAGTAGCGATAGCGGCCAACTCACCAAGATAATGCATCAGCCTACTACTTACTCTCCCGCACAGCCTGCCTTAGGCAGGAAATCAGTTGGTCGATGTCGGACTCATCATTGTATAGGTGAATCGAAACTCTGATAGCCCCTTCACGAAGGGCGGTAACTATTCTGTTTTTAAGCAGATGACGATGAATAGATTTAATCGGCAAAGCATCAGTCGTAAATGACAATATCGAACTGCGCTGTTTCGGTTCCAGCGCACTAACGATCTGCCAGGTCGGTTCACTTTTCAAATACTCAATCAAACGGTCGATCAACCTGTGGTTATGTTTTTGGATGTTTGATATCCCCAGCTTGGTAATACAAGACAGGGCGTGGTCAAAGGCAAGAACATGCCCGGCTGGGTAGGTTCCCATCTCATACTGCTGGGCCGATGATTCAAACTTGCGACTAAAATCATTCAGGTTGGTCCAATCGCACTTCCAATCGACACCGAGCCAACTGCGCCAGGGAGCTTTTAGAATTTTCTTGGTCTCATCCGAAACATAAAAAATACCACTTCCCTGAGGAGACAAAAGCCACTTTTGCCCACCGGCGGTTGCAATATCAATATTCCATTTGCGAACGTTGATCGGCTCGCATCCGGCCCCCTGCATCGCATCAACGACAAAGAAGATATTTCTTTTTTTACAAACTTCCCCCAGCGCTTTCAGATCAATTTTCTGGCCGTTAAAAAATTGCACGAACGATGTGGCGATAACTTTGGTGCGTCGTGTTATCGCCTGCTCAAAAGCATCAACATCCAAAAAGCCGTTGCGACTTTTTGCAAATTTAATCTTAACACCTCGGTTGCGCAGTTCCAACCAGGGATAAACGTTAGCAGGAAATTCGACATCAGATAATAAAACCTCATCCCCTTTTTTCAAAGGCAGACCAAAGGCGGCCAGGTTGATACCAAAGGTGGTGTTAAATCCAAAACCGATCTCACCGGCCCGACATCCAAAGAGCTTCTTCCCCGACCTTCGGATATTCTTTAAAGCATCAAAAACTTCAACCTGCGATCCGATCCGGGCGTCGAGGCAGATTTTATAATGTTTATCAAGGATGTTAAACGACTCCATCGACAACGGTCCGGCCGAGGCGACGTTAAAGTAGATTGATTTTTTGGTATGGGGAAATTGGGCTCTGATTGAGTTGATGTCGGTCATACTTGTTGCTCCTTAAAGGATATATATATACGAGATGATTCCAAAAACCAATATCAGGCGGAGCAGGTGTCCGGCCAGTTGAAACAGAATAAACGAAAGCGGTAGTTTGATCCGTGACATAATCATAACCGAAAAGGGAACCGCTCCCATGACAAACAGAATCAAAGCAGATGCGATCCCGGCTCTGACTCCATAAAAGGGGAGAAGAATATAAACCCAGCCATAGATAATCGTTGGGGCGACGACCAAAAAGGCGAACTGCATTATATAGCGGGAAATAAGAAGAGACAGGTTGGGTGGCTCAATTAATTCCGCCGGAAGTTTCCCCAATAGGTTCAAACGGTTTTCAAGAACGTACCACAGAGATTCAAAAATCAACAACGCCAACCCGGCCCAGAGCAAGGTATAAAGCATTTGTGGTAGAGATATCATTTGAGCCACCCCTCTTTTCGATACCATGCGATCGCTTCGGTGGCACCGGAGATAAAGTCAAATTCTGTTTCAAACCCGATCTGGTCGCGGGCATGCGATACGTCCAATAACCAGTTTGCGGTCAGTTCCCGCACCTTCTCACGAGAAAACAGCGGAGTCTGGCCGATCATGCGGAAGAATCCTTCCGATAACAGGGCGATGATCCGCAGTAACCATAACGGAATATAGATGCCAATTCCCTTTTTACCCAATAGCTGACCCATAATATTCAGCAGTTCCCGGACAGAATATGCCTGACTGTCGGCAATAAAATAAGTCTGCCCTCGGCTTTTGTCCGACTCCATTCCGATCTGTATCGCCCGGCAGAGGTCGTCAACATAAACCATCTGAATCCGGTTATTTCCTCCTGCCATATACGGCTTGAACCCCTTATTGGCCAAATCAAAAAGGGTCAAAATCGCTTTGTCTCCCGGTCCATACACCGCCGGAGGGCGGAGGATCGTTATCGGGATAAGGTCAAAGAAGGGTCGAGCGGCATCTTCTCCCGCCAGCTTACTCCGGCCATAGGTGGTCAACGGCTGACATCGGTCCGTCTCTTTACGAGGGATCTGATCAGCCGGACCAGCCGCCGCCACCGATGATATAAGAACAAATTTTTCTAAACCAAGATTGTTGTTCTTGACGGCGTTCAACAGGTTGGCCGTCCCGGTCTGGTTGACCCGAAAATAAGCCGCTTGATTTTTCGCCTTTATCAACCCGGCCGAATGAATAATGTAATCGACGCCGATGACAGCCGGGATCAGAGACTCCGGATTGGTAATGTCGCCGATCGACTTTGTGTATTGGATGTCTTTGAGCAGTGACAGGTCGGAGGTTTTGCGGCAGAGAATTCGGATAGCGTAACCGTCGGCGGCCAGTTGGCGGCAGAGACGGGCGCCGATAAAGCCGTTGGCTCCGGTTACCAGAACAGTTTTGACAAGATCATCTGACATCCGGCCAATTTAAGCGGTTTCGATCCGCTTTTCAAGTTAATAAGAAGCAGGGTAATGGTCAGGAGGATCGGAATGGGGCGTGAATAGGGGGAGGGGGAGACCCCAAATAGGCCAATGTAACGAGCATGATCGATTTGGCACCAGCAGATCGGAGGTGACGCCCGGCCTCAAGGGCCGTTTGACCGGTATCAAAAATATCATCAAACAGTAGAATATGTTTTCCCCTAACAGAATCTCTATCCAGAAGAGAGTAACGTAACCGTTGATCGGATATTTTGTCATTGAATAGTCGATTTTTTTGAGCCGGGCCGAGTCTCTTTCTTTGAATCAGGTCATCGATATACTCTGCGTAATAATATTCAGCCAGCCCGCTGGCGATCAATCTGGTCGGACTAAAGGGGCGGTTGATCAGACTATCCGGGATCGAGACAATAAGGTCGGGATGGTATGGGAGCTTAATCTTCTTCAACCCCTGGCAGGTAAATTTGAGCAAACGTTCAGCGGCCGTTTTGACATACTGATATTTCATTAGAAAAATTAACTGACCAAGGTTGGTCTTGGTCCCGGTAAACAGGTTGCTGTAACGTCCGAGCGAAAAAGCGGAGGCAAAAGGGACATTTGAATTTCGTCTATGGGTGATCCGGGCATTGAACATATGTAACAGGTTGACAGAGTCGATGGCCGGGTTTAGCTGATTTGGGTCGGCAATTTCGATCTCTCGTGGATCGGAGAGGCGCAAAAATGAACCGATATATTTCTGATAGAATTGTATTATAGACATACCTGTCTGTTAATGTAGTATCCCAATGACAAAATTCCAACGGTTCAAATCGCCCCAATTGTAATCTTTCCCCCTGCCTCCCTGCGCCCCCGCCCGAATATTACAAATAGATAATAAAAATCCATTATTTTTGGAACTTTGATTGCCGATAGTAGTTAAAGGAGAAAAGAAGACAAAAACAGTAGGCAATTCTGATCAAACCCTTCAGTTAGAACCGATCAGAAAAACCTAAAATCAGGAGGAGTCCCGTGAAAAAGATTTTGACAATGGCTTTGGCATTAGGGGTCTGTTTGTCCCTGGCCGCTGGTAACGTTGCTTTTGCCGGTGCCAATTGTGGTGCCAGTTCCGCAGCCAAGGCGTGTGGATCCAAGACATCGACGATTGATGCCAAGACTGCCAACGCCACGACAACTGACAAGTCGATCGTTCTCAATGTTGCCAATATGACCTGTGGTTCATGTGTCAGCAAGATTTCCAGTTCCTTGGCCAAAATTGATGGAGTAGGAGACGTTTCGGTTAACCTGAAAAATGGTACCGCCAAGGTCAATTATGCTTCATCCAAGGTTCAGCCAGAGCTTTTGACTGCCGCTATCACCAAGGCTGGCTTTCCGGCTAAATTTGCAGACAGCAAAGAATTAACCTCAGACGCCGGTACCAATGCGGCCTGTGATCCGGCCAAATGTACAACCGCTGACAAAGCTAAAGGTTGTTGCGCCAAGTCAGGAAAGTAAGAAAATAAATAATTCCATTCTATTATAGATCAAAGTTGTAACTCCCAGAGCGGAAGAGCCCAAGGTTCTTCCGCTCATTTTATTTTAATCAAATCTTCATTTCCCAAATATTTTTTCAATTTTCTCATAATCTTATTAGACTAAACCGGGGATAGATTGTCTAAAGGAGGAATCCAATCTGCTTAAAGCGTTATAAACATGCGAAAACGGTGTGGTTACGAAGAAATTAGGCTTGACGCAGGGAAAGTCATTGGTATATTAAGATAAATTAAGTTCAAATTTCAATCGCTGTTAAGGAGGGTTTCGTGAAGAAGCTTACTTTGTTGTTATCCGTATTGACATTCTGTTTTGTGATCGCCTTGGGTGGTATCGCAATGGCCGGAAAGGCTTGTCCTTCCTCTGCCAAGCAAACAACCGCGACCACAATTTCGGCCAAAGATGGCGAAATGGTAGCTATTCTCAATGTTTCCAACATGACCTGTGGCGGATGTGTCTCGCAAGTTACTACCGCTCTTAAGGGAATTGATGGGGTCTCAGACGTTTCTGTATCGCTGGAAAATGGTACCGCCAAAGTTTCCTACAAGGCTGGCAAAGTAGAAACCAATGCCTTAGCCGCCGCCATCGTCAAAGCTGGATTCCCGGCTGAGTTGACCGACGGCAAGACTCTTGGCAAAGGTGCCGCTGGTTGCGATCCGGCCAAATGTGCCAAAAAAGGTTGTGAGCCAAAAGGGTGCGATATGAAAAAAGATGGTGCCAAAAAAGTTGGTGACGGCAAGTAATTAGATATGCCGACAGAGTTTTTTGAAAGGGGATGATAATTATCATCCCCTTTTTTTTGCTTGGGAATATTTTGGCGACGTATATATATTGAGATGACTATGAAGCGATTGATATTTGCAATTTTGATAATAACGCTTGGAGCGTCAACCATATTGGCAACCAAATATGCCGGTGAGCCATTTTCGCTTGGAGTTGGTGCCGGTCCGCTTGGGATGGGTGGAGCCGTTCTGGCCGGTCCGTTTAATGCCACTTCCGCCTATTGGAATCCGGCTGGCTTAGCTCTAACGCGTGGGCAACAATTACAAACGATGCACGCCGAGACATTTGGATCCCTTCTTAATCACGATTATATCGGCTACGCTTCCAATAATGGAAAAACTTCCGGACTCAACAGCTACGGTTTTTATTTCTACTACCTCGGTGGGGGGGGAATAAAAATCACCGGATATGATCCCAATACCGATTGGCCGTTTGTCGAACGGGAAGAGAATCATTTTGATATTATGCTGGGTGGTTCGTTGGCCGGAAGATACGGTGACAAACTTTCCTATGGATTAACGGCCAAGCTTCTATATCGGGATATCGCTGTGGAAACCGCCTACGGTCTCGGCCTTGATGTCGGAATCGTTTATCAGGTGGATACGCTGATCACCGCCGCTTTGGTAATCACCGATCTCAGTTCCACATTTCTGGCCTACTCCAACGATAATACCGAAACGATTACTCCAGCGGTCAAACCGGGGGTGGCGCTCAATTTTAGCCGTCGCGACGTGACCTTTCTTCTCTCCGGTCAGGCGATTATCCGTTTTGAGGGTCGTCAGCAAACAGCCGAATTATGGCAGGAAAATATCTCAGCCGATTTTCAGGCTGGCCTTGAGATCGGCTATCGTGAGTCCGCCTTTGGCCGCATCGGTTATGACCAAAGTCGCTTCACCGCCGGATTGGGTGCTGTGATCGGAAAATATCTCATCGACCTGGCCTATCTGCATCATGAAGATCTGGACGAATCATTTCGTCTATCAGCTGGAATTAATTTCTAAGAAATCCAAAAGATGAAAAGATGAAAAGATGACCTAGATTGCCATAATTTACACTTGCCCGCCGATCAATTATTCTTTTTCTTGAATCCAAACAGAATCCACAAAAAATTCATCCTGGAGGTGGCGTGCAGGTAATCTCTGATATCCTAAATTCTATCTATGATCTGTTCATTTCTGCCCTGAATTTTACCAATGGCATTGTCTGGGGTTTTCCTGAAATCTTTCCGGCCATGATTTTTCTCTTAGTCGGTACCGGTCTGTTTATTACCTTTCGACTCGGCTGGATTCAACTGCGCCAAGTCAAGCATGCCATTGATATCACCCGAGGAAAGTATGATGACCCGGCTCATGCCGGGGATATCTCCCATTTCCAAGCCCTTTCGACCGCTCTGTCGGCAACGATCGGAATCGGTAACATAGCAGGTGTGGCGACGGCCATTCATTACGGCGGACCGGGTGCCCTTTTCTGGATGTGGATTACCGGTATTCTGGGGACTTCTCTTAAATACGCCGAGTGTACGCTGTCGATGAAGTACCGCAAGATCAACCCGGATGGTTCTGCTTCCGGGGGGCCGATGTATTACATTGAGCAGGCGCTCGGTTGGAAATGGCTGGCGGTTATGTTTGCGATGGCCGCATCGGTTTGCGCTCTCGGGACCGGTAATGCGATTCAGGCCTTCACCGTTGCCGATCAGCTCAAGTCTGATTTTTCCATTGACGTTCATATCACCGGCTTGGTTATCATGGTTTTGGTTGCGGTCGTTATCCTCGGTGGGATCAAACGGATCGGGCGAGTGACCTCAATTCTTACTCCTATGATGACTGTCATCTATGTTCTGGGCGCGCTCTTGATTCTGATATTAAATGCGGATAAAGTTCCCGGTGCCTTTTCTACGATTGTCAGTTCCGCTTTTACTCCACAAGGAGCGACCGCCGGATTTGCCGGGGCAACATTTATGCACTGCCTTGTGTGGGGGATCAAACGGGGGCTCTTTTCCAACGAAGCGGGTCAGGGCTCTGCTCCGATCGCTCATGCGGCGGCCAAAACCGACGAACCGGTGCGCGAAGGAACAGTGGCGATGATGGGACCATATATCGACACGCTTACGATCTGTACGCTGACCGGTCTGGCGATCGTTGTTACCGGTGCGTGGGATGCGGTTGATGCCGCTGGTGTTGGGCTTAAGTTGAATTCATCTCCTTTGACATCGCACGCCTTTTCGGTCGGCTTACCATTTCTAAACGGCAATGGTGGGTACATTGTCACCGCGGCGGTTCTGCTTTTTGCAACTTCGACGATCATTGCCTGGTCTTACTACGGTGACCGCTCAATTCAGTACCTGTTCGGTGACAAGGCGATCAAACCTTATCGCTGGCTTTTTTGCATCATGGTTTATTTTGGTGCGGTCAACGAACTGGAGGCGGTCTGGACGTTTGGCGATATTGCTTTGGGAGTGATGGCAATACCGAATCTGATCGCCCTTGTTGCGTTGTCCGGTGTGCTGAAAAAGATGACCGACGAATATTATTCGCGTGAGCACAAACCGTTTAAGTAGTGGGCTATTGAAGCATCAATTGATCTAACATGAGCGGCAGGCATTTTTAGAGTGCCTGCCGCTTTTTTGTTTGTCGTTGCGACGCTCGGGTTCGCTTCTGTTTTGACCAAAAAGGATAATTCCTCCTAAGTTCTTAATCTATAAGCAGTAGCGATGATTTTTGCTAGTCATCCTTGGGTTCACTTGTTTGTGCCTCCTTCGAGTCGGCACACAAATATGCGACGTTTTCGATATAAAAGGTGTTGGCCGGATTGGGTTCGGTCGTTCATTTTAGTGTTTTCACCTCACGAACCGATGTTGATTCTGAAATTGCCCGGCTAATGGGTTTGACTCACGATTTGGTTGATTCATATATCTGTCCTCTCGATAGGTTATCACATTGAAAGGGATAGCTTCAGAATCAGGGGGGAGGTTGTGTGGATTTTGGAGAGATTCCATCCGGCCTTAACCGCTCCAAAGATCTCGTGTCTACGTTCGCCTTGACGGAGTTGATTTCAGCGTCTTGTTTGCCTATATTATAGTATCTATGAAAGATTGCCCAAACAGCCTTAAAGAAGAAGCTGAGCGATTGGCGAGAAAGCAACTACTCAATCAAGAGCACGTTGCCCCACTCACACGGTTTGTGGAAGAAATCTCTCGCCAACATCCAGAAAAGAGCATTCCATATTTTGATCCTCTGGACGGTGGTACCAGGGCTCAATGTCTCTTCGTACTGGAGGCACCTGGTGCGAATGCTGTAGAGTCTGGCTTCATCTCTCGAAATAACGACGATGTGTCAGCCAAGAATTTCTATGAGATTAACATCGAGGCCGGTATCCCAAGAGAGAAGACGATTACCTGGAATATCGTGC
>JAUUYJ010000125.1 GCA_030588275.1 Candidatus Zixiibacteriota bacterium
GGTTGCACTAACCGGTGGGATGTCTCAGGATGTTGGTTTGGTGGCGGCAATCAAAGAGTTGGCCGATGAGCGCAACTTGAATCTGGAGATATTCGCCTCGGAAAACTGTTCCTCCGCCGGTGCGGTTGGCGCCGCTTTGTGGGGTGGCTATAGGCATTTCAAACTGCTGGAGACAGCAGTATGACCGATCGGCGTCTGTGGATAGGTGAGCCGGAGCTTCCGGAATTTCCGCCCAATCTGGCCGTGATGCTAAATCAAAACGCGGACCGATTTGATACCAGCCCGATTTTTCAACAACCGGATAATGGTAGCTACCGGCAACTATCATGGAGCCAGTTTCGTCGTGATGTCTGTTCCATCCAGCAGGTCCTGATCGAACGGGGATTAAAGCGGGGAGAGCGGGTAGCGATTTTGTCACCCAATCGGAAGGAGATGCTTGAAACCGAGTTGGCGATTATGTCTCTGGGCGGGGTTGCGGTGCCGATATTTTCCGGATACCCAGCCGACAAAGCGGATGAGCTGGTTAAGTTTTGTCGCCCTTCTATGGTTGTTGTTTCCGATGATGCGCAGTTGGGTAAGTTGCAAACGTCGAGTGAATTGAAAGCGATTCTGCACTTTGATGCGATAACAAGTGATGCTTCCGGTAATGCTGTTTCATTTGCTGAAATGATGGAAGTATCTGTTGATTCAAATGAAATTTCTGGTTCGGATGTTTCGGCCGATGATGTTTGCCTGATGATGTACACCTCCGGTACGATGGGGAAACCGAAGTGCGTTCAACTGACGCACAAAAATATTTTATCCCAACAGGCGGCAATGAAAGTTTTGTGGAACCTTGATCACAACGACCGCTTTCTTTCATATCTTCCCTGGCATCATAGTTTCGGTGGGATTTACGAAAAATATGCGGCGATCTACAATGGTGCGGTGCTGTCGCTTGAAGATGGTTTTGGAAAAGATATTGATCTTTTGGTTGCCAACTGGCGCAAGGTCAAGCCGACCGCTTTCTTCAGCGTCCCTCGAATTTATCAGGAGATTATGACGCTGGTATTGCAGGACAAAGAGATTGAACAGCTGTTTTTTCATGACGATTTGCGCTTTGTCTTTACCGCCGCCGCTCCTTTGCCACAAAATATCTCCGATATGTTTGAAGCTCGCAACATCCCGGTTTATGAGGGGTATGGGCTGACCGAAACGACCCCTTGTTGTACCATTACCGATCCGAACCTGAAACGGGAGATGGGTGTCGTTGGTAAACCGATATCGGGTGTGGCGATCAGCCTCTCTGATGAAAATGAGATTCTGGTGCGGGGTCCGAACGTTATGAAAGGGTATTTTAATAACCCGGAGGAGACCAGTAAAGTTCTAATAAACGATGGCTGGTTTCGGACCGGCGATTTGGGACAGTTTACCGATACCGGTCTTAAACTGATTTCGCGCAAAGATCGGATTTTCAAATTGAGCAATGCTGAAAAGGTTGTTCCGACGGAGATCGAGAACCTGATGGTCAAAGACTGCCCTTATCTTTCGCACGCCTTTGTTTCCGGCTCCGGTGAAGATCATCCGGTCATCTTACTATTTCCGAACAAGAAAATGTTTTCAAAATTGGCCGATCCGGGTCAGATAACAAACGGATGCGAATGCCCTGGAGGTTTCAATGAACTTTCCGACTGCTTGGGACATTGTTTGAAAAAAATGAATGATAAGCTTGAGGCTAAGTACTCCTGTGTGAGTGGTGCGATGCTTTTGGATTATGAGTTGTCGATTGAGAATGAAGAGTTAACACCATCGATGAAGCTGGCACCAAATGTAGTTGGGAGGGTGTTCAAAGCGAATATCGAATTTCTGCACGGTAAGGGAGACGAACCGCAGGACAAAGTTTATATAATAAATATGGAGCAATAATTGTGGCTCTGAAATCGCAGGTTGTATTAAAGGATATTTTAAAAACTTATTTCGGTTCGCTGAAAGCACCAATCGCATGGTGTACTTCAGTCGGTCCGGCTGAGATATTGCGGGCGCTTGGTTTTGAAGTTTACTTTCCGGAAAATCATGGTGCGCTATTAGGTGCCTCACGATTAGCCGGCAAGTATATTCCGAAAGCGCATCAGGCTGGATTTTCCGGTGAAATCTGTTCCTATCTGACCGCCGATATCGGAGCCTGGATCGCCGGGGAAACTCCCTTGACCGCACTTTATGGTTTGAAATCTATTCCTCATCCCGATCTGATCGTCTTTAACACCAATCAATGTCGCGAGGTTGACGAATGGTTTTCATATTTCGGACGGGAATTTGATTGCCCGGTGGTCGGGGTATATCCGCCACGCTATCTGGAAGAAATTGGTCAGCATGATATCGATAATGTGGTGGTGCAGTTCCAAAAGGTCATTGCTGTTGGTGAAAAGGTGATTGGTAAAAAACTTGATTATGAACGCCTCAAGGAGGTGCTACGCCTCAGCCGGGATGGTTCCCGACTTTGGAAAAAGGTTTTAGATACGGCTCAAAAGAAGCCGAGTCCGCTGACCTTTTTTGATGGTGTGATTTTAATGGCGCCGATTGTTATTTTGCGTGGTACGCAAACCTGCATAGATTTTTATGAAGAGGCCCTGGAAGAATTAACCGCTCTGGTTGATCAAAAGTTCGGTGCTGTACCGGATGAACAGGTCCGCATCTATTGGGAAGGGATGCCAATTTGGGGGCGACTTCGTTCAATGTCAGAACTGTTTATAAATAATCAGGCAACAATCGTTGCCTCGACTTATTGCAACAGTTGGATCTTTGACGATTTTGATCCGGAGCAACCGCTTGCATCGATGGCCCGTGCTTATACGCAGATTTTTATCAACCGGGGTGAAGAGACCAAGCTTGCGATGATGCGTCAGATGCTTGATGAATTTAATATTGATGGAGTAATATTCCACGACTGTAAAACCTGTTTCAATAATACTAATAGCCGTTTTGGTTTACCTAAAAGAATTCGGGAGGAGGTTGGGGTCGATACGCTGTCGATTGATGGCGATCTCAACGATCTTCGGTTTTTCTCAGATGGTCAAAGCAGAACCCGGCTGGAAACATTTATTGAGCAATTAAAAGCGAAGAAGCAAGACGCGGGGAGAAAAAGTAATGTCTGAGAATAATAACAACGGTCAATTGCGTGTTGGTGTGGTTGGGATGGGACCGGTTGGGTCGGTTATCGCCGCCGAGTTGATTGAGGCGGGTGCCTTTGTCGTACCATGCGATGTGATCCCGGACAAAATGAACAAAATTAAAAAATCCGGTATCAAGCTAACTCACTGCATCGAAAAAAAGGTCGCGGTCAGCGATATTTGCCATTCGATTCAGGAACTGGGAATGTATGACCTTGATCTAATCGTCTTGGCTGTCAAGACTCCCAGCCTGCCGAAAGTGGTCAAATATCTGGCAGAAATAGCTACCGACAACCTCTATGTGATGTGTGCCCAGAACGGAATCGACAACGAATCGGTCGTGGCCGAAGTGATTGGGGAAGCGAAGACGCTCCGGATGGTGGTCAATTTTGCCGGTAACATGAGTGACCTTAATACCGTCCATGTTAGTTTTTTTAACCCACCCAATTATGTCGCCGCGATTTTGCCTCCGGGTGAACCGGTTGCTCAGAAATTTGCCGACCTCTTGAACGCTTCCAGGTTGGATACCGAAATCCCGGATGATATTCAGGATTATGTCTGGCAGAAGGCGATCTTAAACGCCGCCTTGAGCGCTGTTTGTGCCATTACCCGCCGGACGATGAAGGATGTTATGGATTTCCCCAAGACCCTCGAACTGGTCGAGGCGTTAATCGACGAATCGGTGCGGGTGGCGGAACGGGAGCGGATCGAATTGGGTCATAAGTTTCGCCGTTTCAGTATGCGGTATCTTAAAAACGCCGGGCACCATCGTCCCTCTATGTTGGTCGATCTGGAAAACGGACATCCGACCGAAATCGACCGCCTCAATGGACGGATTGTTCAGTATGGCCGGAAACATTATCTTCCGACACCGCTGAATCAATCGGTAACGGCGTTGATTCATCTATTGGAAAATAGTTCGGAGTAAAGAAAACTTCGGCAATCGGTCGAGAATACAAGAATCGTAAAGTAGCAAAAAAAGAATAAAACAGAATTGCACAGGGATTTGAGATGAGCGAGTCTGGCAATAAAGAAACGAAGAATGGCAAAAATTAGTGAGTGAGACTGACAAAAAAATAGCTGATTGCTATCTGGGAATTGATCTGGGATCATCCTATACCAAATTTGTCGTTGTGGGTAATGATGGGACAATTCTTTTTAAAGAGGTTATCGCCACCTTGAGTCGCAAGCGGGATCAGTTTGAAAAGAACATGGATGAAATCGCCCGTCGCTTTGATATCCAAAAAACGTGCAGTACCGGATATGGTCGGGATAGCTATTCAGGCGATATGCAAAAAACTGAATTAATTTGCGCCTCGGCTGGTGTCTCAGCCATTGTTGATTGCCACAAATCTGTTATCGATATTGGTGGAGAGGATATTAAGATTATCGAAAGCGACCCGAACGGTTCTGTCGTTCAGTTTTACATGAATGACAAATGCTCCGCCGGAACGGGAGCGTTTATTACCGAGATTGCTGAAAAGGCGGAGCTTGAGATCGGTGAGATGGATGAATTTGCTCGCCGCTCAAATTCCGAGCGGATGATCAACAGCTTTTGCACCGTCTTTGCCAAGACCGAAATACTGGGATGGAAATTCAAAGGTGTGCCGATTGAGGATATCGCACGTGGTATCTATTTATCGATCGTCGATCGGATCGCCAAAATGCCGATCCCCGGCGGCCTGGATATTTACTTATGTGGTGGGGTGATCAGATTTCATCCTTATCTACGGGACCTGTTGGCCGAAAAGATTGCCGAAAAAATAACGATTGTACCAGACCCGCAATTCATCGTTGCGCTGGGTGCGGCGGAGTTGTCAAGAAAATCGAACAGTCATTAGTAAGGGAGATAAAATTATGTCATCATCAAACGGAAACGGTTGTGCCATCAAATACGACGACATCTATTTGGTTAACGGTGCTCGCACCCCATTTGGAAAATTTTGCGGATCACTTTCAACAATTTCGCCAACCGATTTGGGAGTCATCGCCGGAAAAGCGGCATTGGATCGATCGGGAGTTGATCCCAAAGATATTGACCATGTAATTTTTGCCAATATTTATCAGGCTGGGTTTGATGCCATCTATATACCTCGCCACATCGGACTATACTGCGGCATTCCCCGTTCGACACCTGCTTTGATGGTGCAGAGGATTTGCGGATCCGGGTTTGAGTCAATTATAAATGGGGCGGAGCAGATTGTTTTGGGCAAAGCTTCTGCGTGTCTTGCCGGAGGGACCGAAAACATGACCTTGGCGCCGACCGTTTCGTACGGAAATAGACTTGGCTACCGTTTGGGTGCGCCGAAGTTTGGCGATCTCTTGTGGGAAGGGTTGGTCGATCCGGCAGTCAAATGCGGTATGGGGGATACGGCCGAAAATCTGGCTAAGAAATATGAACTAACGCGCGATGAGGTCGATAAGTTTGCCCTCCGTTCGCACACTCTCGCTTGCGAGAAAAAAGATGATGGCACCTTTGCCGACGAGATCGTCCCGGTTACAAGCGGTGTTCTTGAAGGGGCCGGGCTGAAACCGCGCAAGTACTCCGTAACTCCGCGCAAAGCAACTCTGGAGCAGGATGAAAATGTGCGACCGACCGACAACGATAAATTGTCCGGCTTGCGTCCGGTCTTTTCTGCCGAGGGTGTGCAGACCGCTGGCAATTCATCCGGCATTGTCGATGGTGCCGCCGCCGTTGTTGTTGCTTCCGGCTCTTTTGTAAAAGAGAAGAATCTAAAACCGATCGCGAAGATTATCGGATCTGCTTCGGCTGGGGTTGATCCTGATATTATGGGTATCGGTCCGGTTCCGTCGATTCAAGCGGTCCTGAAAGAGTGTGGTTTGACTCAGGATGATATTGGCCTGTTTGAAATCAACGAAGCGTTTGGAGCGCAGATCGTCGCCGTTGAAAAAGTGCTCGGTTTGGATAGAGATAAACTTAATGTCAACGGTGGTGCTATCGCTATCGGTCACCCGCTGGCCGCCACCGGCACACGGCTGACCCATTCGCTGGCTTTGGAGATGAAGCGGCGTGGCGTCAAGTACGGCATCGCGTCAGCCTGCATCGGAGGTGGTCAGGGAACGGCCGTTTTGATTGAAAACTGCGAGGTGTGATAGCTTTAAAAACTGTGAATATCAAATGGAGAGAGAGATTATAGGATGAGCAAGTATCTAACTTATCAGATGACCGGCAAGGATGAGCCGTTTGTTAAGGCAGAACTGCCGGTGCCGGAATTGGGTACGGATGAAGCCTTAATCGAGATTGCCGGGTGTGGGGTTTGTCATACCGATTTGAGTTTTTGGCATTATGGGGTTCCAACCCGTCATGAGCTACCCTTGACTTTGGGGCATGAAATTAGCGGAACTGTTTTGGATGGCCCGGATAATTTTAAAGGGAAGGCGGTTATTATTCCAGCCGTTTTACCCTGTGGTGAATGCTGGCTGTGCCAAAACAATAAAAGCAATATTTGCCAGAGCCAAAAAATGCCGGGTAATGACTTCAATGGTGGATTTTCCAGTCACATCGTTGTTCCGTCTCGCTATCTTGCCGAGGTTTCTGATTCGGCTTTGGTCGATCACAGCCTGGCTGAACTTTCTGTGATCGCCGATGCGGTTTCGACCCCTTATGAGGTGGTCGTCAAAAGTGATCTCAACGAGGGTGACTTTGCCATCGTCATTGGTGTGGGTGGGATCGGTATATACACGACTCAGTTGGCGAAGATTTTTGGAGGGACCGTATTGGGGCTCGATATTTCTCAGGATAAGCTGGATCAGCTGGAGCGGGTTGGGATTGAGCATACGCTAAATATCTCCGGGATGGATGTTCGGGCCATAAAAAAGCAGGTCAAAGAAATTTGCAAACAGTCCGGCGCGCGTAAGATGAATTGGAAAATCTACGAAACCTCCGGTACCAAAGCGGGGCAGGAGCTGGCTTTTGCGCTTCTCGGTATTGCGGCAACCTTGTCGATTGTCGGCTTTACGATGGACAAGCTGGAAGTACGGTTGAGCAATTTGATGGCATTTGATGCCAAACTGATAGGGACCTGGGGATGTCGACCGGAGCATTATCCAAGCGCAATCAAACTGGTGGCTGAAGGTAAGCTCCAGATAAAACCGTTTACCGAAACGATGCCACTTTCAACCATCAATGATGTCTTCAA
>JAUUYJ010000368.1 GCA_030588275.1 Candidatus Zixiibacteriota bacterium
AAGTATCGGTCGAGACAACGGCTCAGACAGCTTGGTCGCCTGGGGCACAAAACCGCGTGACCTCCTGATCATTCTCGTTTTACCGCCAACAACGCGCAGGACCGAATCATCACACCGCTGTAAAATCTCCCGGTTGTGCATCAGGAAACTGTCGGCCAGTTTTTTCAAACGCTCTTTGGCCTCATCATTTCCAATAACAATCGGCTCTTCCGACAAATTTGCGCTGGTCATTACCAGCATATTGATCCTTCCCTCAAAAAGAAGATGATGCAAAGGACTGTATGGTAGCATAAAACCAAGCGAATCCTGCCCCGGCGCAACGGCATCAGAAAGAGTGGACTCGATTTTCCTTTTGAGAAGAACAATCGGTCGCGCCGGTGAATTGAGGGCTGAAATCTCAATCTGATTTAGATCACACAATTTTGAAATCGCTTCAATATTAGAAGCCATCAACGCCAACGGTTTTTCCATCCGCCCCTTGCGCCGCCGAAGTTTTTCAATCGCAGATTCATTATAGGCATCGACCGCCAGATGGTAACCACCAACACCACGAATGGCGACAATCTCGCCCCGCACGAGGGAATCTATGGTCGCCTCTATCGGATCGGAGAATTCCTCAACCAATGCTCTTGCCGTAAGCTCTTTATTTTGGGTAAATGTCAGCATTGGGCCACAGTCCCAACAACCGTTTGGCTGAGCATGAAAACGACGATTGGCCGGGTCATCGTACTCTGACTGACACCGACTGCACATGGTAAAAACCGCCATCGATGTCAGCGGTCGGTCGTACGGTAACCGATCAATTATTGTGAAGCGAGGGCCGCAGTCGGTACAATTAATAAACGGATAGCGATAGCGACGATTGGCCGGGTCACGCATCTCGGCCAGACATTGGTCACAAATGGCAACATCTGATGAAATATGTGTCGTGGCTGGTTGCCCGGCACTGCTTTGGATCACTTTGAATTCGGCATCGTTCTGCAAGACAGAATCTTTTGCTATAACGGTATCTATGCGGGCCAGAGGTGGAGCATCGGAGCTAAGTCGAATTTCAAACTGTTTCAGCCGTTCTGCTCCCCCCTCAACCTCAATCGTTACACCGCCCGGATCATTATTAACAAAACCGCTCAACCCGATCTCCTGGGCCAGGCGATAAACAAAAGGGCGAAAACCAACCCCCTGCACAACCCCACTAACACGAAATTGCCGCCGTTCCAGTTCCGTCACTTCTGTATTCCGCTCAGACATTTTTGTTACAACACCAATCCCATTTTTGCAACCATCCCAAGCCAATCGGCTAACTTTTCTGAGGCACCACTAATTCAGTTTTTTGGGCGACCTCCGCTAATAGCCAATCGTACCATGCGGTAAGACCAGCATCGGTGCGGCAGGACAATTCGATTATATTGATTTGGCCGTTTATCCTGCGGGCATTGGCGCATACAGCTTCCATCTCAAAATTGGTATGCTCCAATAGGTCAATCTTATTGACCACCATACAGGATGACCGGCGAAACATCGCCGGGTATTTTAGCGGTTTGTCATCCCCCTCCGGAGTGCTGATCAAAACCACTTTCATATCCTCCCCCAGATCGTAGCTGGAAGGACAAACCAGATTTCCGACATTCTCGATTATAAGGAGGTCAACCTCATCAAGCGACAGCGAATCAACCGCTTTGGAAATCATCCGGGCATCAAGGTGACAAGCACCGCCAGTTACAATCGGACGAACCATCTGCCCGCCTGCCGCAATCAACCGATCCGCATCATTTTCCGTCTGAACATCTCCGGCGATAATCGCAATGGACAGTTTACTCCCAAAATGGGTCAGCGTCTTTTCAAGCAGAGATGTTTTTCCAGCCCCGGGAGAGCTAACCAGATTCAAAACGAGTAATCCGACCTTCTGAAATTTATTTCTGAGCTCGCTGGCCAGTTTGTCATTTTCGGACAAAACTTTTTTCTTCAGCGCCACATTAGTCATATTATTTATCC
>JAUUYJ010000367.1 GCA_030588275.1 Candidatus Zixiibacteriota bacterium
CAGCGACGGTAATCTCCCAGCCTTTAGTGGTAAAAAAATCGTACAACAGGTCGCGAATCAAAAGTTCATCATCAACCACAAGTATTTTAAAATTATCCATTATTCATCTCCGCTAAAGAACCGGTCGCCTCTAAAATAGCGGCCGCCAAATCCCGAATACCACGATCCTCATCCTCCAGGGCCATAACCAATCCGGCCACTGACTCATCCGCATCAATCCCAGCCAACTGTTTGACCGCCTCTTCCCGATCAAAAAAATCGGGACCGGATAGTTGATTGAGTAGACCGTTTACCGATATCTCTATTCCGTTCATAGCTCCCTCGTCCAAATAGATACTAGGTGGTTGGTACGGTACTTCCGGCTACCGCTTCTTCCATCGTCTGATAAATCTCAAAAACGTGAGACAGTTGGGTGATTTCAAAGATTTCATTGACATAAGGAGCCAAATTGGAGAGGGTCAAGCGCCCTTTGGCAACCCGCACCTCTTTCATCAGAGATACCAACGCACCCAATCCGGAACTATTGATAAAATCAACATCCTTCATATTCAGATGAATCTGGTTTTTGTGGTCGTTTAAAAGGGACTTAACATTGTCCTTTAAATTAGCGGCGTTGGCCAAATCAAGCTTCCCATTAAGAGATAATACTTGAATGGTACCATTTTCTGTCATATTGATATCCATACTATCCTCCGGTGGATAATCGGTTATGTTTCAGCTTCATTTCTATACTCAATAGGGTGCCCCCCTCGGGTAGAGATTTGATTGTAAAGTCATCAGAAAGTTTCTTTATAATTCCGATCCCCCGGCCCCCCTCGACCGACGGATCAACCTTTAAATCCTTTTTCCCCAATTCCCCTATACTTTCCCGTTTGCCCTCGTCAGTTATATCGGCTAACACTCTGTTTTTATTAATCGTCAACTTTAGCTTGACCGTAATCCCCTTATCCTGCTTGTGCGCATGAATAATACTATTGGTAATTGCCTCAGAAATAACCACCATCAGGTGATTTGCTGTGGTTTGCTCAACTTGAAACTGCTCTATGACCTTTTCCAAATCACAATACATTTTTTCAAGGGAAGTCAGACAAGATTCATACTCAAAGTCGAAAACGGTATCGACTGAGGCCGCCGGATCTTTGATATCAATAACGAGGGTAGTAAAGTCATCCCACTTGTCGGCTCCAACCCCTTCGCTAAATCGATCAACCTCTTCTTTGACAACTCGATTGAAGCGAGTTGCGTCAAGCATCAAGCCATCCTTAAAAAATTGCTCCAGACGATCCAGCCCATACAATTGGCCAGAGAGATCCTCCGCCTCAATAATGCCGTCGGTATAGCTGAATATGCGGTCATTCTCATTGATCTTTATTTTGGTCGCCCGGTAAGGAAGCCCGGCAAATTGGCCAACCAGCGCCCCGCCCTGCCTGAGACGAATTGTTTCCTTGGTGGTGGAACGATAGTAGAACGGCGGACAATGACCTCCATTGCAATATTCCATCATCCCTGCATCCAGATCGATATAGGCAATAAACAGGGTGATAAACATATCCCGCCCCTTTATGACATCATTACACAAAATGTCATTGAGACGAGACATCAGGTCGGTTACATTGACTGCTTCACCGGAATGGATGTAGGCTCGAACAATCGAGTAAACCGAGGTCATAACCAGAGCGGCTGGAGCCCCTTTATTGGTCACGTCTCCCATCAAAAAAAGCAGACGATTTTTCCCCATCGGAATCAGATCATAATAATCACCACTAATTTGCAAAGCCGGGATATAGGTGGCGGCAATATCAAACTGCTCACTTGATTCCACTTCCGGCAAAAATGTTGTCTGTACCTCTCGCGCCAACTCCAGTTCCTGTTGCATCTTCTGCCTATCCAGTGATTCCTTCAGGAGTCGAGAATTCTCCAGAGCAACGGTGGTAAACTGGCAAATCATTTCAATAATATGGCTGTCATTGATAGTAAAATCGCGGCCCGCTTCTTTATTAAATATCAGAATTACCCCGGATGATCCATTTTCTATCAGTATCGGAACGGC
>JAUUYJ010000119.1 GCA_030588275.1 Candidatus Zixiibacteriota bacterium
AAAAATAAAGAAAAATTTAAATAATGACCAAACCCACGAAAAAAAAGATTACCAAAAGAAAAGTTAAGAAGAGCCCGGAATGGTGGAGCAAGCAACCATCCTATAAACTCGCTTATGAAGATGATCAGTTTATGGCGCTTGATGAGATGCGCCCGATTCGACTCAATCTTGAGCTTGAAAAGGCGGAGCTGATTCTGCGCCAGCATAAGATCGAATCGACCATCGTTGTTTTTGGTGGCACCCGGATTGTTGAACCGAAAGAGTGCCGCAAAAATATTCGCTTGTTAAAAGAGCAGTTGTCCAAGAAACCGCGTGATGCCAAACTGCTCAAAAAAATGTCGATTGCCAAACGGGTCCAGGCTAAATCGGGATATTATGAAGAGGCCCGCCGCTTTTCGGAACTGGTTTCATGCGAATCTCAAGCCAACGGTACCGAATATGTGATCGTCACCGGGGGCGGTCCCGGAATAATGGAGGCGGCCAACCGGGGTGCCTTCGATTGTGATGCGCAATCAATCGGGCTTAATATTACCTTGCCGATGGAGCAAGCTCCCAACGATTATATCACCCCCGAATTATGCTTTCAGTTCCGCTATTTTGCCATCCGCAAAATGCACTTTCTGATGCGAGCCAAAGCGCTGGTTGCCTTTCCGGGCGGCTATGGAACGCTTGACGAGCTGTTTGAAGCGCTGACTCTGGTACAGACCGACAAGGCACAGAATATCCCGATCATCCTGTTTGGCCGTAACTACTGGACACAGCTGATTAATTTTGAATTTCTGGTTGCCGAGGGAACGATTGAGGAGGCTGACCTCAAACTCTTTCGATATGCCGACACCGCCGAGGAGGCGTGGGAATTGATCAAAGAGTACAACCTCGGCAAAGAGGGTTGGACCAGATAGGCGACATAGTCGCTTTTGGGAATGCCACAGTACACGAATTTTGAATAACTCAAGATAATTATCTTCTACCTACTTCGGATTAAAAATAGGTCGCATCGCGACTTTTTGACAAACCCATTACAATGATTTATTCGCAAATAACGACTACTGTTCTTACAAGAAATTGTATCTCAATTTAAAGCCGGATGGATTCCGGTTGAAAGCCGGATGGATTCCGGTTGAAAGCCGGATGGATTCCGGTTGAAAACTGGTTGATTATCGGTTACTTTCCTGTATATGAATCACAATCGCGACCCGGAAAAAATCAAAGGGATGTTTGACCGCATTTCCCCTCGCTACGATCTGCTGAACCGTCTCATCTCTTTGGGGCTCGATATGAGCTGGCGCAAGAGGGCGGTTGAGATGATTGGGACCGTTGAGAGCGAAACCGTTCTTGATCTCTGTTGCGGTACGGGTGATTTCATTTCCGTTTTTCATAAACGTTATCAGGAGAGGCTAAACATAGTCGCCCTCGATTTTTCGGCTGGGATGCTTACTGCGGCTCGCAAAAGATTTTCCGAAAAAAAATATCCCCGTCTTCTCTTGGGTCGCGCCGACGCCATGTCTCTTCCCTGCCGGGATGAATCAATTATGGGAGTGACGATTGGGTTTGGTATCCGAAATGTGGCCGACCGACCGATGGCATTGCGGGAGATTTACCGGGTGCTGAAACCGGGTGGACGGTTGGTGATGATTGAGCCGTCTCAGCCGCCGGGCAAAATTATGGGGCCACTTTTTTCATTTTATTTCAAAAAAATATCCCCATTCATTGGTGGTCTTATTGGCGGGGACAAAAAGGCGTACAAATATTTGAACGATTCTTTCGTCGCTTTTCCACCACCGGATAAGTTTTTGGAGATGATGCAAGCGGCCCGGTTTGAAAAAACAAAGGCGGTCCCGCAAACCTTCGGAACCGCCATGATTTATTATGGTGAGAAACCTATCAGGCCTTTTTAGCTTTATTCAACTCCTTATTCGGCTCCTTATTCGGCGCACCAGCCATCAGATTTCCCAGAAGTTTGGCAAATTTTCCGGGGTCCTTGATCGACGAACCTTCGGTTATCAAAGCCTGATCCCGCAACAGTTCGGCGTAATCGCCCAACCTCGGATCATCTTTATCATCTGACAATATTTTCTTCATATTTTGGATGACTGGATGATCGGCGTTGATTTCGAGGATTCGCTTGGTCGGTGGAATATCCTGATTCATCGCTTTCATGATCCGTTCCATGTTGGCGTTTAAATCCATATCGTCGGCAACCAAACAACAGACCGAATCGGTCAGACGCCCGGAAAGACGCACCTCTTTGACATCTTCGCTCAATTTATCCTTGAGGAGTTCAACCAAATCTTTGAGATCACCCGGATCATTTTGAGGAGCATCCTTATCGTCCGCCTTATCGGTCCCTTTACTCTCCCCCTCGCCATCCAGGTTGAGTTTACCCCGGTCGATCGGGATCAATTTTTTCCCGTCATACTCGGTTAGCCGTTGCATCATAAATTCATCAACCGGATCAGTAAAAAAGAGAACTTCAAATTCTTTCTTTCGGAAAATATCGAGATGCGGTGATGAGGAGACGGCTGAAAGATTTTCCCCGGTTAGGTAATAAATATCCTTCTGAGCCGATGGCATCCGCATGACATACTCTTTTAGAGAAACCGGCTTGTCCTGATCGGTTTTATTACTGGCAAACAGGAGGAGTTCTTTGATTTTATCCTGATTATCAAAATCGGAATGTATCCCCTCTTTTATGACCTGCCCGAAAGATTTATAGAAAGACATATATTGATCTGACTTCTTTTCCTTCATCTCTTTGAGGCGGCCCAAAAGCTTTCCGACCAGAGATTTTTGAATTTTTCTGATAACGGCATCATCCTGCAACATCTCGCGTGAAACGTTTAGCGGTAGATCGCTGGAATCGACGACGCCTCGAATAAAGCGGAAGTAATCCGGCAGAAGGTCGCGACAGTCATCGGTGATAAAAACATTTTTGACATAAAGGTGAACGCCCCGTCGCCCCTCGCGCATGAACATATCCATCGGAGCCTTTTCCGGGATATACAAAAGCGCCTTGAATTCGGTTGTACCCTCGGCATGGTAATGAATTTCGGTCATCGGAGCGGAAAAGTCGTGCGTGATATGCTGGTAAAATTTCTCGTACTCCTCCTGTTTAATATCCCCCTTTGATCTCTTCCAGATCGCCTTCATCGAGTTGAGCGTTTCCTCGGAGATACTCTCGACATCCTTGTCATCCACCTTTTCGGTTTTGGTAACATCCATAACAATCGGCCAAGCGATGTAGTCGGAATAATCCCGGATACAGCTTTTGATCTGCCAGTCATCGAGAAACTCATCCATGTCAGGCCGCATTGTCAGGATAACATCGGTTCCACGACTCGGTTTTTCGGTCTCTTCGATGGTATAACTGCCAGCCCCTTTGGATACCCAGCGGAAGGCGGTTTGACCGGCTCCGGCGCGGCGCGTGATGATCTCGACCTCTTCGGCGACCATAAAGGAGGCGTAAAAGCCAACCCCAAACTGGCCAATAAATTGGCCGTTGTCGTCTGATTTTTGACCCTGCATATTCTGGACAAATTTCTTGGTCCCGGAACTGGCGATGGTCCCGATATTTTGTTCCAGCTCCTCACCGCTCATTCCGATACCGTTGTCAGAGATTGTCAGGGTTCGGGCTTTCTTATCGGCGGTGATCTTTATTTTCCAGTCCGACTTTCCTTCCAGAAGGGAATCGTCGGTCAACGATTCAAAGCGCAGGCGATCGATTGCGTCTGATGCGTTGGAAACCAGTTCGCGCAGATAAATCTCTTTTTTGGTATAGAGGGAGTGGATTACCAGATCGAGAAGCTGTTGCACTTCTGTTTTGAATTTTTTTGATTTGCGTGCCATTTCCTAAAATTCTCCAATTGTGAGTCCATCAACAAAATTATTGAGCGTACCAAATAATAACCAGATGACCGACTCGATGGGTGGTATAATGATGCTCTATTGCATGCCTGTCAAGTGAGAAAATGAATTGAATATCATAAAGTTGAAATTAGACGGTCCATTATTTAAAAAACAGGCCTGTCCCCGCTATGGGAACAGGCCTCAATTTGATACTTTCATATAGTTTTCTTTGAAAAAGAAAACTTATACAGAAGCTGGATCAGACAGGTTTAACGTTGACAGCCGCGGGACCTTTCGATCCTTCACCGACTTCATATTCGACGCCTTGACCTTCTTCCAGGTTCCTGAAACCTTCCATGGTGATGCTTGAATGATGTACAAAGAGGTCTTCTCCACCATCATCAGGAACAATAAAGCCAAACCCTTTTTCACTGTTGAACCATTTTACTTTACCGGTTGCCACGAGATACTCCTTTAGTCCGAAAATCGGACCTTTAATCAAACCCCCGATGAACAGATAAGGAAATCTCTCCGAGGGCCATCCAGAGAAATCCTCAAACATTGCTAATAAAGATCAAAAAAAATCTATGTCAAGTCCGAACCATGAATAATAATAATATCATTCGATAGTCCAAAGATATTAGCAGTTTTTAATAAGTAACCACTGAGAGATACTTCGGACTGATCCATTATCAGGATCAGTCCGGTAATACGACATTTTTACCAATCTTGGCAGGCGTAATCAACCCGAATGGGCCATCCACCCAAAAGTTGGAATTAGATGACCGTAACGTTCACAGCGGCCGGGCCTTTGGAACCTTCGCCAACTTCGTACTGGACGCCTTGGCCTTCTTCCAAATTGCGAAATCCTTCCATGCTGATGCTTGTGTGATGGACGAACAGATCCTCACCACCATCATCAGGAACGATAAAGCCAAACCCTTTTTCACCGTTGAACCATTTTACTTTTCCGGTTGCCACAAGATACTCCTTTAGTCTAAACCTCAGACCTTTAAACAAACCCTCGATGAACAAATAAGGAAATCTCTCCGAGGGCGATTAAGAGAAATCCTCATACAAAACAAATTTTCGTAATTTCAGCTATGTCAATCCCGCAACACAAAAATACCGGTTACCCGGATGCCCGGGAAATGTACACGTACATTCCTAAAGATATCAATTAGCAGTAGGCGGGCCGCCCCAATGGGGTACACGCCGACAAACCGCTTATAATACCTTTTTTCTGATTAGGATAAATTATTCAGAAATTGGAATCAGACGATCGTTACATTCACAGCCGCTGGACCTTTGGATCCTTCGCCAACCTCGTACTGAACAGCCTGGCCTTCATCCAAAGTCCTGAAACCTTCCATACTAATGCTGGTGTGATGTACGAACAGATCCTCGCTACCATCATCAGGGACAATAAAACCAAATCCCTTTTCACCGTTGAACCATTTTACTTTACCGGTTACCACAAAAAACTCCTTCGGCTCAAACTAAAAGCCTGTATAAAATCCCCCAAAAATACCAATGGTTTTTGCCCTGGGGGGCTAGGACAAATTCCTCAAACGTTGCTAAATAACATATAATCGACCGGTTGTCAATCCCTTTTTACTGCTTATTATCGTAATTCCTACCAAATTATTAATTAAATTATGCGAATTTTAGCGGTTCAAAGGATGAAACGACCTCACTTTTCTTGCTAATGAGGAGTGGATTTGCCCGCTTTGGATGAGCAAAAACAGCTCTAACCTCTACAACCAGAAAGATTTGATCGATATCTGGCGGAAAATCAAAATCCACTCCGCTATTCGATATTTTAGTCAGGAAAAAGGGCCTGAACTTACCTACTCCCCTGCCGATAAACATGATAGAAAGCAGGCAAAAACCTTTATGAGTACAAATAATAAGAATAAAGATAGCAATCTCAAATCCCGGACGGGTTCCAATAATAGTTTTGAGACCAATATTGCCCTGCTGGGTGGTGGTAATATTGGCTGTGCTATTGCAAGAGGCTTAGTCAACAAAGCTGGGTATGAGCCTGCTCAGATCTACCTGACCCGGCGTCAGACAAAATCTCTGGGGAGATTCAAGAAAAAAGGATTTCAGGTAACGACCGATAATCGCCGTGCCGTCGCTCATTGCAAAACAATTATAATAGCCGTTCAACCGACACAACTGAATGAACTTTTGACCTCAATTAGAACTGCCATTGTTCCGGATAAGCATATCATCCTTTCGGCGGTGGCCGGAATTTCGAATAAGGAAGTTTCTGAACGATTGAAGAGTAAGGTGCCGGTTGTGCGGATTATGCCGAATACTGCTGTTGCTATAGGCGAGTCAATGACCTGTCTGGCCGCCAACGGTCAACGGGGTCGGGCAATCATTACAGCAGAAAAACTGTTTGGCCAGTTGGGGCGGACGCTTGTTATACCGGAGGAGCATATGATTCCGGCTACCGCCTTGTGTGCCTGCGGGGTCGCCTTTTTTCTTCGGTCGGTCCGGGCCGCATCGCAGGGTGGGATTCAGATCGGGTTTCATGCTGAGGAAGCTTTGGAGATGGCGGCGCAAACGGCGCGCGGAGCGGCCTCTCTCCTTTTGGAATCAAACGTCCATCCCGAATCAGAAATCGACAAGGTCACCACTCCGCAAGGTTGCACCATCGCCGGACTTAACCGGATGGAGCATGAAGGGTTCTCATCGGCGATGATCAAAGGGTTGGTCACCGCGACCGAAATAGCAGGTTCGTTCTCGCCGGATAAAAACGGTGACGGCTCGGATGATTGATAAGCACTTATCACGCTCAATATTAATTTAAATTTTAAACATCCGAAGCATCCTTGACCATCAGGCCTATTATTGTCTATAATGATCTGTAGTTATTTTCAACTCGAATAAATTAATTCTTACAGAAAGGTCGTTCACATCAATCCGTTTGATATCCTGAGAGACGAACATGCCAATATTAAAAAGGTGCTGAAGCTCATCGATTCGATCTGTGATAAGATTGAGCAGAACACTGACTATGTCGTTCCGGTGAACGATCTGCGCCGGATTATCCGGTTTATTCGAGACTATGCCGACCAGCGCCACCATGCCAAAGAGGAGAAAATCCTTTTTGCTGTGATGGTACAGGCCGGATATTCTCAGGACGAAGAACCTCTGGGAACTTTCTTAGCGGAGCATACCCTCGGTCGAGTGTTGATCGGAGCATTATCTGATGCGGTGGATCGAATTGACCAGGATGATCCGGAAGCCAGGGAAGATTTGCTTGTCAACGCTCAGGGGTTCAGCGCTCTATTGATCAAACATATCTGTTGCGAAGATCTTCATCTGTTTACCGAGACAGAAGAGAAATTATCCAAAATTCAGATAGATGAGATATCTGCAAAATTCAAAGAGTGGGATGAGCAACCGGAGGAAGTGGCCAACAACCTCAAATCCCTTCAGATGATTGATGAACTGGAAGCATTGTTCAACACCAATGAGTAAAATGGTTTGAATATTTTCAGAATCAATTTGCCGACGCCTTTAATCATATTGTTAGATAAACACAAACAGAGATAACCAAGAGAATTACTGGGCTAACGAAATGAACAGAGGCTTCCTGAAAAGGGAGTTTTTTTATTATTTCCTGATCATTATACGCACAGTTCCCCGATTGTGAACAGCCGACAGAACCTCCCCATAATCATAACTTGTTGGATATAGACACCTTACATTGTCAAAATTTCTGGCAACCTTTT
>JAUUYJ010000131.1 GCA_030588275.1 Candidatus Zixiibacteriota bacterium
AAACGAATAACCTGCTGTATATCGCCGGTCATATGCTGACATCAAGGATCATCCTGGGACAGATGCTTGGTATGAAAGATGAGGTCCCGTTTGAGGGGAAGTTTGGTCGTGGTGAACCGTTGCGGGATAAAAGTGAGTATCCGGGGATTGATGAGATCGTAAAACTTTGGACTTCCTTTTCCGAAAAACTAATGGTTCACATGGACACGGTTGGGCAGGAGACTTTGAGCGGAAAAGCACCATATGAGTTCCCGATTGGGGACAGCACAGTTACCGGTGGCGTTGCCTTTATGGCTCTGCATGAAGCGTGTCATATCGGCCAGATTGGAATGATTCGGAGGATGTTCGGTTACAGCAGTATCGCAGGGTAGGAAACTCGGTGCTTATTGGAAATATCTGAAGTAAATGAGGAGTAAAAAAGAAATATAGAAACCGGACGGGGTGTGGCCCAGTCCGGTTTCTTTTTACGCCCGAATATCAGGCGCAAGGCAAACTAAAACAGCATTACTGGCACGATGGTTCCGCACCACCTTTGAAAACAAAATTGATCAGGAACACCGCATCACCAACATTGACAATGCCATCGCAATTAGTTTCACCCAATTGGAGCGGATCAGGTGCCGGTCCCCCCTTAAAGACATGGTTTATTAAAAACACCGCATCCCCGACGTTAACCGATTCATCATTATTGGCATCGCCGTAGAGGTAATTTTCAATTGTCAGCGAACCATTATTGAATGAAACCACCTGTGGATCGTACGCTCCTTCAGATAAACCGATCAGATTCCCCTGCGGATCGGAAAATTGTGTCCAGGTCACCTGATCATTGATAAGAACATTAACCGTAGAATCCTGCGCCAATTCAGGGATACTGTCGTAAACATGAAGAACCAACCGGAACAACAGGCCATCGGACTGAGGCGGAATACTATTGGTATAGGGAGGAATATTATTAGCGAAGCCGACAATTCTAAGATCATGAAAGAGACCGCTCAACGATTGAGTATGAATAAACTCCCAACCCGAAATCATACTATTTTCGACATTGATAGAAATTGAATCAGTTTCTGAAAATCCAAATTCTGCCAATTCTGGAGTATCCAACTGGATCGTCAGAAGGAAACCGACGATCGAATCCTGCGGGTTACTCAGACGTACATCAAGATATATTGCCGTATCACCCGGAAAAGCAATAGCATCATCGATAGTGACGATTAGGGCCATCGTTTCAAGTCCAACAACCTGTACTCCACCATTGCTGAAATTGGCCAGGCGAGTTGGAGGGTTGGCTCCTTGCTCAAAGCAAAATTCGTGCGCTCCCCAATACCCCGGAAAGCCAATATTAGGATTGGTTATTTCAACACCGTTATGGTCATAGACATGCTGGGACAAGGCCAGGCTATCCCCAAAGTCTCCGTACGCTACAGCATTATCGCCGCAATCAATCCAGAAAAAACTGACCGGAATAAACAGACCCTCAAATTCCGGGTTGGTTGATACCTGACAGTCGAGGTTAAACAGTACGGTCCCGTCCGGGATTGGAACATCGAGCGGATTGTGAGCACCATTAGGGATATCAGCGACACCCACTACACGTAACAGACCGGAAGGGCAATCTCCATCGCATTCAAACGGTCCGAACCGGTAAGTAAAATATTCCCATTCATTAACACCAGGAATATCAAACGGGGTACCGGGGCTGACCGATTGAATACTCATGGCGGCATTATCGTAGCCAATCAAAATATCAAATCCTGACATTTTTTCAGATCCAGCCGTTTTGGTAACCGGTATTGAGATATCGGTTCCTTGCACAACATCATCAAGAGCATCTATTTTAAAGCCATATGGAGTAGCGAAATCTCCTCCAAGAATCTCTATATTGAATTCAAAGATGGTTCCTTCATAATCTCCCGCATCGACATAAATCAACGGAGCAGAACCGGTATAGCTTAGGAATGGACCACCGGTTGTAACAAATAGGGGTACGGGGCCAGGAAATGAAGGGCCAACGAAGACTCGAGTCAACCCATCGTCGAATCCATAGCTCATGGAGATGCCTTCAACATTAAGAAGCAGGGTGGGAGTGATTTCTCCGTTAAATATCAGGTGCATTGCCGCCAAACTATCGGGATAATCAAATGAAACAGTGCCTGCCGAGACATCTTGTGTAAAAGTAGCCACAACATCATTCTGCTTCAGCGAGGCCGAGGGGTTGGGATCATCACCAATAATTACCCGTAATAAATACACATAGTCGGCCACCGTCAGGACGTATCCATCTCCATTTATATCTGATGCCGCAATACTACAATTGGGATGCTCCCCAAAAGCTACCAATCCGTGAATGAAATAACTAGCATACATAACCCAGTCGGCGATTTCGTACTGTATTCCATTGCAGTTCAGGTCCCCCCGAAAACTTGAGGTATCTGCGGGGAGAATTGTGACACCACCTCCAAAATAATTGATTTCTCGGCTTATGGATGAACTGGTCAGGCAGGTATCCGGCGCACCATAGATACCGGGCAAGCCGAAAGAGAAATCGGTTATCTCGGTGTTATATCCGACCCAATCATAAACATGGTTAGACATCGCTAACGTCTCGCCCAACGAATCTGGTGCAATCGCATTATCGGCACATTCCTCCCAATAGAAGCGTATGGGGCTATTGGAGAATTCCAGTTCTTGACCGGCGATTACTTCAAACTCAATACTGAATAAAACCATATAATCAGGAAACAGAACCGACACAGGATGATGCTCTCCATCAGCTGTCTCAGCCAAACCAACCATACGGATTAAGCCACTTGATTCATTACTGGATGCGAAATACTCCCACTCATACAAGCCGGGAATATCAAACGGTTCCCCCGGTGTGACCCCAACAAAAGCCAGAGCTGTCGCATCATACTCCACAAGAAATTCAAAACCATGCATGGCATTAAGACCGGGCGAAAAAGAGACCGGTATCGAAACGCTCGATCCGGTGATGCCGTTTTTCCCCTCAATTTGGACATCGTACATTGAACCAAATGCGCCAGACGCAAACAGCGTTAGCACGATTAGGATTAGAAATAGCCGTACCGGTTTGTGATTTGTAGCCATAGTTCCTCCTTTAGTTACTCAGGCTGGCGGTTAACTGCTATCCCTTATCCTTGGGCTATATGGTATCTCCGAACGAATTATCTAAGGAATAAATATCTGGGTCATTATCGAACTCTGATAAATCACAATATAGATTGTTGAAAGAATTGGAAGGCTTGATATAGGAAAGGTGATCTCGCGTCATTGACAATGTCCAATTCTCCCGCACCTGCCTAAGGCATTCGTCGCAAAAAGCGATAGCTTCAACAGATTGTTAAGTTGCTAAAACCTTAATTATATAAATTATTTACTTAACTACGCGGTATCAGTTTGGTCATCTATTAATAGTTTACTAAATTCTGAGGTTTATGTCAAGGGCAAAATCAGACCTATCCATCCCTTATTTTGGCTTTCCGACCAGGCTTCGTTTCTTAACGACGAATATTTTAGGAAGCCCAACCATTCCACACCAGGCTATTAGTGACGCTTATCCCGGTGCTAATATTAATGTTGATATCCTGGATCGCCGATAGTATTATATGAATGGCTATAAACAGATAAGCAAAATATTCGAATCTAAGTTTATTTTTTTGAAAGGAATATCTGGTGAAAAAAACAATCATAGCGATCCTTTGTCTAACTTTGATCTTCGGATCGGTCGGATGTGGGTTGAGTAAGAAATATCAGGGAGCGTTAATCGGTGCCGGAGCCGGAGCGGCGGCTGGAGGTGCTATCGGGAATAAATCGGGGAACACCGCTATCGGTGCTATCCTCGGGGCTGTCATCGGTGGAGCGGCTGGAGCCTATATCGGAAATTACATGGACAAGCAAGCGGCCGAGATTGAAGCCGATATCGCCGGTGCCAAAGTAGAGCGGATCGGTGAGGGGATCAAGATCACCTTTGATTCCGGGATTTTGTTTGCCGTCAACTCCTCCACCCTCCAACCGGAAGCCCAGATGAATTTGGAAAAGTTGGCCGGTATCCTTAATAAGTATAACGACACCGAAGTTTTGGTCGAGGGGCACACCGATGCGACCGGATCGAATGACCATAACCTTGATCTGTCGATGCGTCGGGCCCAATCGGTCGCCAATTATATGACCGGTCAGGAAGTTCTGTCCAACCGTTTTCGGATTATGGGGTATGGAGAGGATCAGCCGATCGCATCAAATGAGACCGATGCGGGTCGTCAGGATAACCGGCGAGTTGATATTGCAATCTTTGCCAACGATAAGCTGAAAAAGTCGGCTGAGAAAAACATCGAAGGATAGCATCGAAGCAAGTAACTAACCGGTCGTCTCTTGGCGACCGGTCTCTCTTTTACCTAAACTTTCCGGGAACAAACAAAGCATATTACCGGATCGAGACCATCATCCGGTTTGTTACTATAATCAATGTAAATTTCAGCCGTTAATCCGACGGCATCAAATAAGCTCTGGTAATCGGAAGTTTCCATCACCGGGCGTTGGAATTGACATTCTTCAATAATTTCCTGATTATTTGCATCCACCGTTTTATAAAAATAAACGATGCTTTCCGATGTTCGGTCTTCGGACAGATGAAATTCCACTTTCCTCCGTACCATCAAACCAGAAATCGGGTGCCTGGTAGGATTTGACCAGGGAACGCTCATCTTACCATCTTTATAACTTGTTAATTCAAACCGACGCACAGTTATTAAAATCTTCCCATATTGACTCAGGCAGGCAACTACCGATTTCAGGCAGGATCTCTGACTGGTTCGATTTTGCAACTCCCTGAAAGAGTTATCGGCAAGTATTATCAAATTGTAGGTTGAGCCAGTTTCTAAATTGGTCATGTCTCGATTGAATAATTGAATGCGTGATCTGATTTCAGGCGGGAGCAATTCGATTCTTCTTTCAGCCAATTTCAGCATAGTTGTAGCCAGATCAACCCCATCAATTTGATACCCAGCTTCGGCAATCTTTGTCAGCAACCGCCCAGTCCCACAAGCCAGCTCCAAAATCGGTCCTCCGACCTCAGCCGCAAATCGTCTGTACCAGGATAATTCCCTCTCTCCGATTGGGTTCAATCGTTCGTAATCCCAGCCAAACTGCTCGTATCGAAATAGGTTAGTTGACATAATAATTGTGGTTACTCTTTCGGATGGTGCATCCAGACGTTTGGCTCGATATACAGACCGGTGTCAGCTTCAATATCAATCTCAATCGGGACCAACGCTCCGGGGATGACGTACCGACCCGATTCCGGAAAACGCATCTTTGTCCAATCAGACCATTCGGCTACTGTTCCAGGTATCCGCATCGCATTATGGCATGGCTTGATAATTTTTGCTCCAAGATTATGATGGACTCGCAACCAGGGATCAAATGGTCCGCCTTTTTCATTGGTCCATTTGATATAGTTATCAATTGGGGTTAGCGGGTAATCGCATTTTTTACTCGGTCGCACTGGAGCGATAAGGCCGTTTAAGTTTCTTTCCGCACCGATCCGTTTCATCGCCCGGACCATTAAGCTACTCAGCCCTTTCCCCCGGTTGTCACCAAAGACGACAATCTGAAGAGCGCATTGGATGCGTTGTTGACGGCCTGAAGCGAAATCCGCGATCCCTTTTGATAAGGCCCAATCCCAGCCATCGTCAGGAAGGTCGTCAAAATCAGACTGCCAATCAAGAGGGATCGAATTGCCTAAAGCAAGCGGCTCATTAGAATCCCCTTCGATAAGGATAAATTGATAATCGGGAAGTTTTTTGTAGCAGTCAGCCAACAAATCGGCGACCGGGTCGTGAAGCATAAACTCCGGCCACTCCTTGTCGATCAGGCGCGTCGCATCATTCACCAATCCGGGATTGGCAGTTGCGGTAATGATGTGGTAGTTTCTCTCAGACATTATTTGTTATCGTATCCATCAAAGTTGGCAACCTTAAAATCTTCCCGGACCGGATGGAAAACATCAATGATGCGACAATCGGACAGCGCCATGCCGGAGTGCGGCATGTTGGGTGGCAATAGAAAAGATTGCCCCGCTGTCAATCGGTATGTTTTTCCCTCTACCGTTAATACCATCTCCCCCTCAATGACGTTGACAACCTGCTCGTGATGATGTTGATGCTCCGGTAGCATAGCATCTTTGGCAATAGTCACATGAGCGACCGTGAAAGTCTCAGCGCTAATCACCCGTGCGGAAATACCCGGCGCCAGTGGTAATTTTTTCAGATCGTCAAGATTTATGAATCCCATTTAAGACTCCTTAATAGGCAGGTGCTGTTCTCAGTTCGCATAATTACCAAGTTGGCAAAATATAAAAAGCAATCAATTGACAAGCGACTACTCTGGTGGGACGATCCCATATTTTTTCATGCGATAGATTAAAATATGTCTGGAGACATTAATCGAACGGGCCGCGCGGGTTCGATTCCAGCCAGAATTTTTGAGCGCATTGACAATCAACAGCTTTTCCGCCTCATGGAAATCAAGCGATCCCGGTTCCGAGATTATAGATTCCGACAGATTTGAACCCTGCCCCAGCCCGTGCCCTTGTCCCTGCCCCTGTCCAAAATCTTTGGGAAGATCGTCCGGCGTCAGAATATCGGAGTGCCGCAGAACCACCATCCGCTCAACCAAATTTTCAAGCTCTCTGATATTACCGGGCCAGCTATAAGCCATTAGATAATCCATCAACCGCTTTGATACCGTGATGCTTCTCCCGGTCGCTTGACGGATCAGAAAATTATTAACCAACAACGGAATGTCATCCTTCCGCACGTTTAGAGCCGGGACAACAATCGGGATAACATTCAGTCGATAATACAAATCCTCCCGGAATTGACCGTCTGAAACCTTCTGCCACAAATCAACATTGGTGGCGGCGATCAAACGAACGTTAATCTCTTTCTTCTCCTCGGACCCAATCGGTTCAACCTGCTGATCCTGAATAATGCGCAGTAGCTTAGCCTGCAGATCAAGCGCCAGGTCACCAATCTCATCAAGCAGAATGGTCCCTCGGTCGGCCAGTTCAAACTTCCCTTTTTTATTTCGCACAGCTCCGGTAAACGCCCC
>JAUUYJ010000211.1 GCA_030588275.1 Candidatus Zixiibacteriota bacterium
CGACGAACTGATAAAAAAACTGATTGCCAATACCGAAAAGCATACACCAGACGAACATAACCTCCTCCCCGAACCGCACTCAAACGGCAACGGTGACGGTGACGACACACAATTTGATCTATACGACGACAATATCCTTTCTTCCCCAATCGAAGAGAAAATAAAAAACGCATTGTTGATCGATTCGTCGGCCCGATCAGCCGATACTCGGATCGTCAATTTGGGTTGGCTCCAGTATGGCGACTCTGCCGAAGAGTATGCCATCGCTTCTTCTCTTGGGATTAGAGGTGAAGCGCGCCGCTCATACGTATATGGGTATGCTCTGCCAACCGCAATGGAGAATGATGCCAGCGGCCAGCCAGACCCAACAACCGTTCAAACCGGCATGGCTTTGGATGTCTCCTCGCATCTTTCGGAGTTTGACCCAAAAGCATTGCGCATAAAAGCGGCCCAACGAGCCGTTCGGATGATCGGTGCGGGTGAATGCCAGAGCGGAGAGATGGATGTCATCCTTCCTCCCGAAACAGGAAGTAGCTTCATCGGACTGGTCGCCGACATGCTCTCTGCCGATCTGATCCAAAAGAAGAAATCGATCTTCACCGGCAAACTGAACAAGCCGGTCGCCTCCGACAAAGTTACCATCATTGACGATGGCCGTCTCAAGGGTGGGCTGGCATCGGCGGCGGTTGATGGTGAAGGAATCCCGACGACGACCAAAGAGATCATTAAAGATGGACAGCTAACTCAGTTTTTGTACGATTGCTATACCGCGCACCGCGGCAAGACGACATCAACCGGCAACGCGGCCCGATCCGCCTTTGATTGCCGCCCATCTATATCTCCAACCAATTTTTATATGAAACCGGGGGTGTTGTCGGCTGAAGATATCCTCAAGTCGGTTGCCAATGGCCTCTATTTAACCGAAGTCAGCGGACTGCATGCCTCGGTCGATCCGGTCACCGGCAATTTTTCGATACCAGGCAAGGGTTTGATGATCTCGGGTGGTGAGTTGGCTCAGCCGGTCTCAGGCTTGACCGTTTCGGGAAACATATTTGATTTTTTCAAATCGATCTCAATCGTTGGTAATGATTTGACGTGGGAAATGCAGTCGCACATCATCGGTGCCCCGACATTCAAGGTTGACGGCCTGAAGATTACCGGTTGAGATTTATTTTGAGAGATTTTTGATCGGTTTCTTATACTGTACTTGAAACTATAAACAAACGGGGCAGGTGTTGTTCGCACCTGCCCCTAATTATATCATACCAAAAAAAGGGGAGCCTTAATTGCCTCCGCCCAAAATTATCGGCAGGCCATCTTTGCTATTGCCAATTATGATTACTTTAGTGTTGGGAGAATTGGCCAACTTTTCGGTCGCCTCAATCCCTTTCCACTTCAGCATGATCGGCGTGATGCCGCTGGATACGATTTTTTGGAAATCGGAAATACCTCTCGCCTCAATCCGCTTACGCTCCGCTTCCTGCGTCTCCTTAAGCAGAGTAAACTGCATCTTCTGCTGTTCCTGATCGGCCGCCAGCTTGGCATTGATCGCCTCGGTGATCCGGGGCGGTAATCCGACATTACGGATAATCACGTTTTCAATATTGATAAATTTATCCGATACTGTGTTTTGCATCTCAGTTAATATCTCGCTGGCAATCAATTCTCGCTTGGAAGAATAAATCTCCTCCGGTTTATACTTACCAACCACCGCTCGTCCAACGCCACGAAGTGCCGGCGCTACAACGGTACCGAAGTACCGAGGGCCGATTGTTTTCTGTAGAGAATCCAGCCGCATGACATCCGGCCGGTACCATAGCGAAACTTCAAGCTGAATTTGCGCTCCATCGGATGAGAGAATATTCAAATCCTCTTTCCGCTCTTCAAGCTGGACCTTATAGACATAAATCCGGTTCCAGGGCATGTGCCAGTTGAACCCTTCATTATAAATTGTCCCCATTTCGGTTCCATCGCCAAACTTAAAATACTTTACACCGCGATGTCCCGACGGTATCTGGGTGCCGCAACCGACCAAAAACAGCATGACCAGTAGCAATGCTACCGATCGCACCGAACTAAATTTCTTTAAAACTGACATACTCAACCTCCGGTTATATTATTTTGCAAGTCTTCGTAGCAATTGCAAATATATAGAGCATTTGCTTCAATTTATTCAACAACAATTAGTCAAAATATATAAGGATAAACGGCAGTTAATCCTGATTGATTTTATCCATTTTAAGCACGCAAGCTTCAAGTGTAATGCTAACAGCCTCTTCCACATCTATATGGGCGGTGTTGATTATCAGGTCATAGTTGGCAGGATCATCAAGACCGACGCCAAAATTGCCCCTGACAAACTCTTTTCTTTCCCTCATAATTTTGCCTATCTCATTTTTGGCCATTTGCGGATCAATCCGTTTGTACTCAATCAAATTATCAATCCGTTTTTGAACCGGAGCGACGTACCGAACATGAAATCCCGCCTCCATCCCCAAGATGAAATTTCCGGCGCGACCGATGACAACAACCGATCCCAGCCGAGACATAGCATACACCAAATGGCACAACGATATTATATATTCATCCGGATTATTTGATTTTATTATTGATTCCGCCCTGTTATGCATTGCCTCAATTTCCGAATGATCCAGCAGTCCTATTATGCGCCTGCTATACTCCTCATTTTTGCAGATGATGTCGATTAGCCCACGATGAAAACGACCAAACTCAAGCAGTTCCGCCAGCCGTGTTGCAATATACGACCCTCGTGAACCGTACTGTCGGGAAACCGTCACGACCTGAGTTCGTTTATTGTTTGAGACACCTCCAGAGCGACTTTTCTCCCACCTGTCTATCTGGTCTATTATATTTTTTTCATCAGGTTGCATAGCATCATTCCTGAACAGATCTGGTTATTGGTCGGGTCATGCAGGTTGGTCCACCCGATCCTTTTAGGGAAATTTCCAAGCCGGGATATTCAATCGTTTCAACCCCTTTGTCCTGAAGCAAACACCTGGTTTTTGGATTACCCTCAAGCATTATCACTTTTCGTGGCGACAAAGTCAGAATGTTGCAGGCCATCGAATCAAATTCTTCCTCTGGAACTTCGATCAAATCTATTCCCCGGCTGATTAATTCCGATCGGAACCGAACCGGCATCAACGGAGAAAAGATTACCGCCAGGTCAATATCGAGTGGGCTGATAATTGACATTAAATGAAAAACGTCACTCGGCCCTTTGTAATGCGGCAGGTCAACCACGACTATTTCATCAACACAGTTTTTGGTTAACTCTGTTAATTGCCGGATGCCCTCATCGTTGGTTCGATACCCATGCCCAACCGCCAGCGTTTTTTGGTCAAGCCAGATAATATCTCCCCCTTCAAGCTGGCCCTCGCCTGTTATACGACCAAGAATTGGAATATTCTTTTCATTTAAATACAGTTCAGCCGCATCCGGTTCAGTTTTACGCTTATCTTTTCCCATCCGGCACAGCACAACCCCATCGTCGGTCGCCAGCATAGCATCACGGGGATAGACCGAATCGATCCCAACCCTCTCGTCGGTTGGCAAACAGCAGATATCAGCCCCTGTTGAGGCAATCTGTTTTAAGAAGAAATCGTACTCATTAACAGCTTTGGAGAAATCGGGTCGTTCGAGGTAATTCAGATCGACCCATTGTGCGTCAATCTGGTCTTGAGATACAAACGCATCACTAACCTGCTTGATAATGATTTTTGTAATTTTCCCAACGTCACTTTGACAACTACTTTTCATCTCATATTCCAATACAAGTTAAGCCCGACTCGTCTGGATTAGAAACAGACTGCCTGCTATGAACGTATCTGCACTTTGCCGATAATATCTCTGGTTTCGGGCGAGTGCCACAACTCAACAAATCTATTGATCCCGGCTCTTTCCCGTTTTGAAAAATCGTCGGCAATCTGCTGGCGAAACAGCCGTTTGATGGTTCCGTACGCCTCATTCCGATTCGCACCCAGTTCCTTTGCTTTGGCCAAAGCAGAATCGATTAGCTCCGCCTCCTCAACAATTTCGTCAACAAGACCCAGCTTCTTTGCCTCGCCCACGCTGTACATCTTCCCGCCAAGCATGATGATCTCAGCATTACGATGCCCAACAACAGCTTTGAGCATCTCGACCGATCCGGCGAAGACCGATACACCTAAAGCGATTTCATTGAGTGACAGCTTCGCCTTGCCACCGGAAACTATTCGATAATCACAAGTTGTTGCCAGCATACACCCACCGGCGACGGTATGTCCATTAAGAGCCGCCACGACCGGTTTTTGGTACAGGTATAAATATTTGTACAGGTCAGAAAAGGCGATAAGAAACTCACTGAACTCCTCCGGTGACAAAGGAAAAAGCTCAGGGATATCAAACCCAAACGAGAAGAACTTCCCCGATCCGGTAAAGACGACGCCGTTGATATTCGGATCGGCTTCAACCTGGCGGAAAGCAGACCCAATAACATCAATCATTTCCCGGTTGATGGCGTTCACCTTTCCCCGGTTCAATCTGATAACTGCAATATTCTCATTATTGGAAATTTCAACCAGGCTCATCGGTACTCCTTTTGAACATTTATTATAAGATAGAATAACAAATGGCCAGACAAATTAAAATATTGAAACATTTACCGAATTATACCAATAGAGGATCAAGCTGAAATCGAGAAGGCCATAATGAGTGAATACCAATTTCTCCAATTTTTTGCCGCTTCACTATTTGTCATAATGTACAGCTATGGAGAGGCATC
>JAUUYJ010000238.1 GCA_030588275.1 Candidatus Zixiibacteriota bacterium
GGAGAGCTAACCAGATTCAAAACGAGTAATCCGACCTTCTGAAATTTATTTCTGAGCTCGCTGGCCAGTTTGTCATTTTCGGACAAAACTTTTTTCTTCAGCGCCACATTAGTCATATTATTTATCCTTATTTATCATCTTATTTTTATTAGGTTCGCACCCTAATCATCTATTTCTAAAAAACTAATTTCCAATTCCTGTCCGGTTATGATCTCAACTTCGCCGCTCTGGCACGAAGGGCAAATAAAACTATACTCCTCAACCTGAAAATCTTTATGGCAATGACAGCAGGAGGCCAAAAGCTTGACTCGTTCGATTTGAATGGATGCCCCCTCCAGAATAGTTTTTTTTGTCATCGCCTCAAAACCAAAGATCAAGGCATCATCAACAATGTCGGTCAACTCTCCAACTCTGACGCCAATGGCTGAGACTCGGCCATAATCATTGGTTTTGATCTCCGCCAGAACGGTGGCGATGATAGATTGAGCAATGCCAAGTTCGTGCATAGTTCCTTAGATACTCCGCTCTATTGAGCTTAAAATATCCCTATTAACCGACTCCTGGCATACCTCGACGCAGGCTACACCAGCCAGCCAATAGTTAAATATAATATACATCTTTGACCAAAATAGGGCAACCGTTTTTACCCGATAGTTACCCACAAAACCATACAACCTCCCTCCGGTCTTACAGTTCCGTGAAAGAAATAGCTTGACAAGTAAGTTGTTGTTTAGTATGTATTGTGAAATAATTCACTAGTACCTAATTATTGCTACCGATTGCTTAAGGCAAAAGGAGCATAAGGGATGACTTTGGTGCGGCAACCAGGAATTATCAGCCAAAGAGAAAAACCTCTTTTAACCCAATCGATACCGATGAGCAAGGACTCTGCCGTATGAATCAGGAGAAACCTGATACGAATAATATATTCGTAATAAAAAAAGACTCGTTAGCCGGCCTGTTTGAAAATATCACCAAAGCCGGATATGAGATGATCGGACCTAAACTAAAAGATGGCACGATTTGCCTGGACAAAATCACCTCGCTTGATGATCTGCCGGTCGGCATCACAGACAATCAGGAACCGGCCCAATACCGAACCAAGCAGTCAAAAAGTGACACATCATTGTTCAGCTATGTGGTCGGTCCGCATTCTCCCAAACGATATGTATTTCCGCCCCGCCATCAGCTTTGGCAAATCAATCGCGTTAATGGTGATCAGCAGATTATTGCCCAGCCGCTACCGAAGACAAAACTTGCCTTTATTGGAATCCGCCCCTGCGACCTGGCCGCCTTAAAAATCACCGATCGTGTTTTTAAGGGTGGCAAATATACCGATGCTCATTATACAGAGGGCCGAGCCAACAATTTTATTTTGGCGGTCAACTGCGTCAAGCCGGGTGGAACCTGTTTTTGCACCAGCGTCGGAACCGGACCGAAGGCAAAAGGTGACTTTGACCTTTGTTTGACCGAAGTTTATTCCGAGGCGGAGCATTTCTTTATTTTGGAAACCGGGACAAAGTTGGGTTCTAAAATGATCTCCGGGGTCACGACCAAACCGGCCAGCAAAGCTAAGCTGAAACAGGCCGACAAACTTCTTAAGGCGGCTGAAAAAAATATGGGACGTCAGTTGGAGACCGATAATCTTCAGCAACTTATATATGATGGTGCCAACCGAGTTAACTGGGAAGAAGTCGGCCTGAAGTGCCTCTCCTGCACTAATTGCACAATGGTATGCCCCACCTGCTTCTGCACTTCGCTCGAAGATACGACCGATTTGCGAGGCACAACTGCCGTTCGGACAAGAGTTTGGGATAGTTGCTTTAACGAAGATTATTCATACATGCATGGTGGTAATGTGCGCTCCTCATCGCGGGCTCGTTACCGTCATTGGATCAGTCATAAACTGGCCGGTTGGGTCGATCAATTCGGCACCCTCGGGTGCGTCGGATGTGGCCGTTGTATAACCTGGTGTCCGGTTGGGATTGATATTACAGAGGAGGTGGTCTCATTGAAAAAGCGGATCGCCACCAAAAAGGCCGAGGCAACGGCCAAGGAGAGATAGCCGATGAAAGATCTCGGACCTTATATCAAGGAACACAAATTCCTGCAGGGAATGTCAAACGACCATTTTGATTTACTTTTGGGCTGTGCCTCCAACGTCAAATTTGAAGCGGGAGAGTACATCTGCCGAGAGGGTCAGGAAGCTGATAAGTTTTATTTTGTGAGACATGGCCGAATGGCGATTGAGCTAAATTTGATTAGCCAGGGAGCGGTAACGATCCAAACGATCGATCCCGGAGAAGTCCTCGGCTGGTCCTGGCTCTTCCCGCCATACGTATGGCATTTTGATGTTCGGGCAACAGAACTGACCAGGGCGATTGCTATGGATGCCGTCTGCCTTCGAAACAAATGCGAGGAAGATCATAACCTCGGATACGAAATGATGAAGCGTTTCGCTCATGTTATGACGAAACGATTGGCCGCAACCAGATTTCAACTATTGGATGTTTATGGAAAACGTAATTAGCCCTACCAAGCAGTCGGAGCCGCACAGTGAAATGACGCCACGTCTGCATACTGTGCAGAGCCTGACCCATGAAACGAGAGATACATTCACCATTGAATTGACCCCAACCGATGGGGGGAAACCAAACCGTTTCGCACCGGGTCAGTTTAATATGCTCTACGCCTTTGGCGTCGGAGAAGTACCGATCTCAATTAGCGGTGACCCGGACAAACCGGATCGGCTGATCCATACGATTCGTGAAGTCGGGACGGTCACCAAGGCCCTGGCCCATCTTCGGGTCGGGTCCACGATTGGAGTCCGGGGTCCTTATGGTACCCCCTGGCCTATTGATAAGGCAAAAGGAAACGATCTGGTTATTATCGCAGGTGGTATCGGATTGGCACCACTAAGGCCGGTCTTATACTCGATCCTTTCTGACCGCCGCAAGTATGGTCAAGTTGTGCTTCTGTATGGAACCCGTTCACCATCGGAATTGCTCTTCCGTAAGGAACTCCAGAAATGGCGGGCCCGTTTTGACCTCGAAGTCAAAATAACCGTTGACCGGGCCGTTGACCCCTGGCAGGGAAATGTAGGGGTTGTGACAACTTTGATTCCGCGCGTTAGCTTTGATCCGGACCAAACCACAGCGATGCTCTGCGGTCCGGAAGTAATGATGCGTTTTTCGATTATGGAATTGAGGAAGTCCGGCATCCCGGAAGAAAATCTGTTTGTATCTATGGAAAGAAATATGAAATGTGGGTGTGGTTTGTGTGGCCATTGTCAATGCGGACCACTTTTCGTCTGCCAGGATGGTCCGGTCTTTCCCTATCCGCAGGTAAAAAAACTTATGAATATTAGAGAGATGTGATATGAGCCGCTCTATCAGACCCAAATTAGCCGTTTGGAAATTTGCCTCATGCGACGGTTGTCAGCTTTCCTTACTTGATGTCGAGGACGCCTTATTGGAGGTTGCCGCCGTCGTTGATATAGCCAATTTCCCAGAAGCATCACGAGCGGTGGTCAAAGGACCGTACGACCTCTCCCTGGTCGAAGGCTCCATAACGACCCCGCATGATGCTGAAAGGATTCACCGCATCCGAAGACAGTCAAAAACGTTGGTAACGATCGGAGCCTGCGCCACCTCTGGTGGCATTCAGGCATTGCGCAATTACAAAAATGTTGATGATTTTGTCTCAATCGTCTATGCCCACCCGGAATATATCAGCACCCTGGAAAAATCAACTCCGATCCGGGATCATGTCAAAGTCGATTTTGAGTTGCGTGGATGCCCAATAAATAAAATGCAACTGGTCGAACTCCTGAGTGCCTATCTTAATAATCGCAAACCAAATATCAGATCACATTCGGTCTGTATGGAATGCAAACTCAAAGGAACCGCATGCGTAATGGTCGCGCAGGGGATTCCCTGCCTCGGTCCTGTTACGCATGCCGGATGCGAGGCGATCTGCCCATCGTTTAATCGGGGCTGTTACGGTTGTTTTGGACCAAAGGAAAGTCCTAATTGCTCCTCGCTGAGTAGCAGATGGACCGACCTCGATGTATCCAAAGATGATCTGATACGGGCTTACCGTAGTTTTAACGCAGGCTCCGAATCATTCCGCAGAGAAAGTGAATTCCATGAAAAGCTCTAGGACTATCAAGGTAGATTATCTGGCTCGGGTTGAGGGGGAAGGTGCTCTCTTGGTCAAAATAAAA
>JAUUYJ010000010.1 GCA_030588275.1 Candidatus Zixiibacteriota bacterium
AATAGCCTGGAACTTATTTATCGGGATATTTTGATGCTTCTGCCGGGGGTATATCTGATTTTCTCAAAAAGTCGGTGCTGGATGATCGACAAGTATTTAGGTTTGAACAGCCGCTAATCTGCAAGTATTCGGGGTGTGATAAATATCAAAAGTTCGGTTGTTCTTATCTCGGACTTGGTGTGCGTGAAGAGCGCGCCAAGAATCGGGATTTGCCCCAGCAAAAAGACTTTCTCTTTATTCTCAAACTTGGTCTCTTTCATCAAACCACCCAGAACAATCGTTTCATTATGACGTACGGTTACGACTGTATTTATGGATCGTTCTGATGTAATTGGCCTTTGATTATCGGTTGGACCGGTATATCCGATGATCTCTTCAACAATCGGATTGACCCACATAGTAATCATAGAATCGCTGTTAATGCGTGGTGTGACCTTCAGCGAGATACCAACTTTTTCATCCTGAAAAGTAACGATATCCTGAATGACCGCCCCTTCTGAAAAACGATTAATGGTTTGAATCGGGATTACCGTTTGAATGTCAATTTGGGCGGTTATGTTATCGGACGTCGTCAACCGGGGATTGGATAAAAGCTTGGAGTTGCTTCGTCCCTGCAAAAATTCCATCAGGGCGCTGACCTGCCCAACCGAGAGGTTGCCCAATTGCCAGACACCTGTTTCCAAAGGCATAGATGCGGCTAAGCCTTCGTTGTTGGTGGATGTTGTTGTTCCGCTATTGTTCAGAGTCAGGCCACCAATCGTGGTTGTGATTGCTTTGGACCAATTGATCCCCAGATTTTCATCCTGACCAAGGTTGGTTTCCACAATCTTGACTTCGATTTGAATCTGCTTCTTCCGAACGTCAATTTTTTGAATCAGGGCAATAATTGGTTGATGGAATGATTGATAATCAAAAATAAGGATATCTGTTCCACCGGAGCTGTTTTCACTTTTGACAACCTTGTTACCATCCACCAAAGCGATTGCTTGCCCCTTGGAGGATAATAAAGGAGTGACCGCGGCGACTGCCGTTTCGGCGTCGATAAAGTTGAGGTGGTACGGGAGCGGAATCAGTTCGCCAGCCACCTTTGTTTGTGATGATTTTACAATGATAATATTATCGGCGATGTAATAATCGTAGCCATTTGGATAAAGTAGTGCCTCAAGAGCGACAGTTAGCGAGACATCTTTTATATCAATACTTACCTGACCTTCAACATCGGATGACACAACCAAATTGAGATCGTTTTGGGTCGCCATCATTTTCAGGACGGCATCTATGGGAGTATTATCAAATTTTAGACTGACCTTGATAGTCTCATCTATCTCTGATCCGTTCGCCCAGTCAAATCCTCCAGCGATAACAAAGAGGCATAGTCCGAGAATAAGTAATGCTTTCGATTTCACGATGACTCCTTTGTTACCCTTAGCTTGATCGTTTCTGTTTGATTGGTTACAGTCACATAATCAGGTGTTATTTTTATCACTCGATATCCGGAAACATCATCCCCAATGCTGACGACACGATTATTTATAAGTGCCTGAGGTGCGACCTCCCGGTATAATATTCCCAGTAGTTTCAGCCTGATTTTTTGTTGCTGGACAACGCGTGATTTGCGGTCAGGGAATGAATGATAAAATGGATCTTTTCCCCACACGGCCGACTCATATGATTCTGCTATCTGATCGGTTATTATGAGCCGATCAGTATTATCCGAACCCGCTCTGGCCTCTTTTACCTTGACCTGTGATGGTGCAGATAGTGCGGTAGATGTCGGTGTTGCAGGACTGGACGATTTCTTATGCGGTCCGAATAAATTTAAATATCCCCAGACAACAACAATCAATGCCACCGAAAAAACGAGTAGTTTTCGAGTTCGCTCATTCAAAATCAACCATCCCCATCCGATTAGTCAATCCTGCCATGAATTTAAAATCCATTTCACAATCGGGATATTGCTCTTTGCTACCAGTTAACCGACAGTATTCTATTTTACTAAAGTACCCGCTCGCCTCGACACTCTCTACCAGCTTAGCCAAAGACCGATACCGACCGTTTATCCTAATCTTAATCGGAATGTAAACCATCGCCTCGGCCCCTTTCCATTCCCGTAGAAACTGAATTATCTCTCCGAGGGAGGGGGTGATCTCCTCTAATTTGTAACCGGGTAAGCTACAGATGGAATCAATTGATTGATACAAATAGACAATTTCATTTTCACCCGTCCCGGCCTGTCCATATCCACTAAGCGTCTTACTGATATCCTGAAATTCCTTAAGCTGACCATCAATGGAATTCATAGCCACATTGTAAGATTCGATTTTTCCAATTTCGCTGGCGATCAGACTGTTCAAATCGTTATGCTTAGCGGAGTTCATACGACCTACAGTTAATAAGTATCCGCCTACGATAACCACCATGATGACGGCCATTATACCAATCGTTCTATTCATACGCCAGCATCCATTCTAAGCTGGAAGCTTAGGTCGAATTGATCTGAAGTTTTGCTCTTGCGATGATGGACAACTTTTACATTCCTGAAAATGGGAGACTGATCGAGCAGTTCTATATATCGAGCCAGAACAATTTCGGGGGAGAAATCGCGCAGTTTCACGTTACCACTCAATTGCAAATGATAACCAGTTGAATCAGAATCCAGGGCGACTGAGGTAAGGCATAGTTCCTTCGGAATTGTCAGAGACAGCTCTTTCAGGACATAATGAAAATGTGATTGGTTTCTATCTTCATTGTTTTTTAGAAAATCTTTGCCCCGATTTAGTTTTGCCAATAGGTTTAGATATTCCTGATAGGCCGGGGAGGTTTCAAAGGCAGAAGTCTGTTCTTGAAGCGATAATAATTTGGCCCGATCTTTTCGTATGTGAAGATATTCAGCGGTATGTATACCGGAGGTGATTAAAAGGCCGATTACGACCGCCATACTCAGGCGATAGGCCAGCGTTTTATCCTGATCCTTTTTGCGTATAGCCGGTGGCGCGAGGGGTTGGTGATGTGAGTCGAGAAGCGCTGTCTGAATAACTGGAAGAAATTGAGAAAATATTTGAGCGTCATAATTCCCGGAGATACCGGGGAAGAGGTCGGCATCTAAAAAGTTATAAGTTGTTATCCCTTTTGCAAAATGTAACTTTACTTCCGGGTGCTGTGCATATCGACCGGCTAGGATAATTGCTTCGGGAGCCATCCGGTGTCCCATTCCGGAAAACATATCAAGGAAAGATATCAACTCGGTTGAAAGCATATCCAGATTTGAGATGTCGCCACCATCGTTTGCCCTTGGCTGGCTGATAAATTGTTGGAAAAACTCCAATTGCCTGTTTTTAACAAAGGCGGCATAACTGTTGTCCGGGTCGATATACAGAACCAGATAATAATCGTTGGGTAATTTAAACATCTCTTCCAGTGGGAAGCGGGCGGTGATATCCGGTACAAATCCAATCTGCCCGACCTTCAGTTTTCTGATGGAGAATTTGCTATAGATCAGATCAATAATAGATCGGTTGACGGCGGTAAGGTTGATGCTGATCTGAGGTGAGCCATTCCTTGTGAACAGATCAACAGTTTCCTGTCCGACATAGCAATCTTCAAACTTGAACGGAAACAGTTTCTCTCCTTCCCACAGAGCCGCCTGGTGTAGTTCTTTCGCTGGCATCTGAGGAAGATAAACGCGCCGTTGAGCAATATCATCTCCTGATAAGGCGATGTTAATCGGGATATTGCCTTTTCCAAACCCTTCTAAAAACTGGTCGACGAGGAGGCAGATAGAGGTAAGTTTGGTGTCCCTGTTGATAAGGGAATCAGCAGGCAGGTCGAATTGTGCGGTTTTTACAAGTTTACGGCGGTGGCACAGAAACTTTATCAACGACAACTGAATGGCATTGCCATTGATGACCAGTCCTGCCTGATAGCCTATCCTGAGAGACGCCAGCGTCTGTTTGGATAGGGACGGCCCTCCGGTTGGGGCAGGTTTTTGATCGGAAAGATGTTTAAATATATCAGCCAATTTAGTCATAATGTTTCTCACCGGTTGCAAACAGATCAATTCTTCAACGACTCAAAAGCTGATCGTAATCGTGTCGGTCCCACTCTCAGAACTTATCGTTCTGGCCGCTTGATTATATCTGTAACTACCACCCCAAGCATCGGTCAGATACTCATTTCCCGAAGTGTCAATGTAGGGTCCGTTCCAACCGTGTCGTGTAAACTTATTGTACACCACCAGCGATCCCGGTTTGGCACCAAGTTCAGAAAGGGAAGCGGGTGGGTGACCGATATCACCTTCAAACCCAACATCAATGTATCGTCCACCTGAAGAGATCGTCGGATTTCCGACGATCGCCTTTTTAATTGCCTGTAACTCTGAAAGGGTGGCGCTCTTTCTGGAAGATTCGGCTAAATCGCCCATTCGGGGTATCGCCACCGCGGCAATAATTCCGAGAACGACAATTATCAGAACCACCTCAATAAGGGTAAAACCTTTATGATCTCTTCGCATCATAGCACCGATCATGCCTCTACCAATCATTAGCTCCATCGGTCACTGTATTGGCCCAAATTTCACCGGTCGTGGCATTGTAAGCCCAGCCGCATCCACCAATAACAACCGCTCCTTTGGTGACTCCAACCACAATACTGTCGGCCAGTGAATCGACGGAAATATATGGGTTCGCGGGAATCGATTGTTCCATTACCGTTCCGGCTCTTTGCAAGCTATCTAAAGCGGGCCATGATGCGGTGCCTGTTTTGACAGCCCGGTTGGCATACCAAATGGTTATTCCTGAGCGAAGTCCACCGAGTGAGCTTCGGCATGATGCTTCCTGTGCTTCGGTTGTGATATCCTGATATTTGGGAATGGCAATAGCGGCCAGTATTCCAAGCACAACGATGATTATCACCAACTCAATGAGGGTGAATCCGGAGTTATTCCGTAACTTCATAAACGATAACCTCCCACAGGGGTTTGGGGTTGAATGAATTCTACTATATATTTATATCGGGATAAGGCTTAAGAAATTTAGGGTTACTTAAACACCTTGATGAGATTCCACATCGGTAGAAATATTGAGAGGGCTAGGACAAGTACGATTCCGCCAATAAAGACCGTCAGGATCGGCTCTAATAAAGCGGTGAGATTTCGAGATTTATACTCCATTTCCATTTCGTAATGGCTGGCCAATTCTCCCATAATCTCCTCAATCGAACCGGATTCCAGCCCAACCTGAAACATTTCAAGCGCCATATTAGGGAAAAAGCGGTACAGTTGAGGGTCATTACCTACCTCCTGACCCCTTTCAAAAGAGTTCGACATATAGCTGATCTCTTCGGCAATCGCCTTACTGGAAGAAGTCTCCTGCAAAATTTTGAGACAGGTAACCATCGGGACGCCACTTTTAAAAAGAGATTTCAGCATAATGGCAAATCGTGCAATGTTGGCCTTCAAAATCAGATCGCCCAGAACCGGAATTTTGAGCATCATTTTATCCCACAACAGGCGCCCCTTTGGATGAGATAAATATTTCTTCAAACCGAAAATGCCAAGGCCAATGGCGATCAAAATGACATACCAATAGGAAGAAACGAAACTGCTGGTAGCCATTACAATTTTGGTTGGGAGCGGCAGGTCAGCTCCGAATTTAGAATACATTGAGGAAAAGCGTGGGATGACAAAAGCTATAATGACAAATATAGCGAGGGTTATAGCAACGATAACGACTATTGGATACCGTACCGCCGATTTGATTTGACGTGACAGAACCATTTCCTTTTCGACGACGATGGCCATCTGATCCAGGACCTCATCCAGCGTACCGGATGCTTCACCGGCTGATACTGAGGCGACGTATATGGGGGGAAAGGTCTGGGGGAAACGGCTCATGGAGCGAGATAGCGGTAGGCCTGCCTGAAGGTCATCTTTGATCCCCTCCAGTTCCTTCTCCATTTTCAGTTCTTTGCCCGATTTGCCAATAATGGTTAAGGCCCGCATGATTGGAATACCGGCTCGATAGAGGGTCAGTAGATTACGGGTAAAAATAATTAACTGTTCACGATTACCAGTTCCAAAATTTCCAAAGATTGCCCCAAAGGTACCGGATGGCCGATGCGGTTTAAGGTCGGTAGGTATCAGATTTTGGTCGGTAAGGCTTTCCAATACCTGTTGACGCGATTCCGCCTCGATCTCGCCGGTAATACCTTCACCCTGAAGATTCCGGGCTTTGTATGTCCAAACCTGCTTCATGCCGATTGGTTAACATGAATTTCAGGTATAATATTGAAGCTGTCTGATGCAATTGTAACCTTTAGCAATTCATCAAGGGTCGTGATGCCCTGCGTAACCAAGTCAAGCCCTGATTCAAACAGCGGGCGATAACCATGAAGGTACGCCTCCGCCTTAATCTCGATTTCTGATTGGCCAGCCAGTATCATTTCGCGAATATTGTCGGTTATTCCAACCAGTTCGTAAAGCCCGATCAGGCCGCCGTAGCCGGTATCGCGGCACTGGCGACAGCCGGTTCCATGAAAAAGTTTTAAATCTTTTGGCACTCCGTTGGGAAAAGCACGATCAAGGACCGCATGCGGTACCGATTGTTCGGTTTTGCATTCGGGACAAATTGTTCGGACCAGCCTTTGAGCAATTATTGCCTCAAGAGCCGAGGTCACCAGGTATCGTTCAATCCCCATATCCAACAGGCGACTGATCGTCGAAATCGAATCATTAGTATGAAGCGTTGAGAAAACAAGGTGACCGGTCAGAGCGGCCCGAACCGATATGGCGGCTGTCTCCCGATCACGGATTTCACCAACCATAATGGTATCAGGGTTCTGACGCAGGATTGACCTCAGGGCGGAGGCAAACATCAGCCCAGCCTTCTCATTGATCTGAACCTGATTGATCAGCGGGAGGGAATACTCAACCGGATCTTCAACGGTTATGATATTTTTTTCAATACTGTTTACCTCCTGAAGTGAGGCATACAGCGTTGACGTTTTACCGGATGAAGTTGGACCGGTTATAAGAATCAATCCTTCAGGTTGCCGAATATGTTGGCGCCAGCGATCAAGCATCGGCCCATGCAATCCCAAATCAGCCAAACCGGTTCTTAATTTGGCCCGATCAAGAATCCTGATTACAATTTTTTCTCCATGAATGGTTGGCAGGGTAGAGACACGAAGATCGATATTTCGTCCTTTAAACAGCATCGACATCCGTCCATCCTGTGGCAACCTTTTTTCGGAGACATCCAGTTCGGAGGCAATTTTTATCCGGGAGATAATTTCTGCCTGCAATTTTTTGGGCGGGTCTGCCTCCTCGCGCATAATTCCATTGACCCGGTATCGGATACGTAATTGATGTTCGTCCGGTTCGATATGAATATCTGAGGCACCATCGGCGATTGCCCGCGTCAGGATCAAGTTTACGAGCCGAACTACGGTCCCTTTACCACTAACCATCTCTTCGGCAGTCTCTATCAGGCTACTTTCGTCAATGGCCTCTTCGATCGCCTCGTCACCGAGAATATCTCTAACCGAATCGGCTACGGAATAGTAACTATCAATCGCTTCCCGAATAGATTTTTCCCCAGCCACAGCTCGCTTGATGATACATTTTGTGACGTATTTGATTTCATCGAGGGCAATGATGTCAAGCGGGTCCGCCATAACGATTGTCAAATTCTGACCCATTTTGAATATCGGAAAGATCGTATGCTTTTTGGCAATATCGACCGGAACCAGTTTGATTATTTCCGGATTGATGACCAGAGAGGCGAGGTTGATTTTTGGAATCTTTAGTCGTTCCGAAATGACCTCTACTAATTGATCTTCGGTAACGATGCCAGCCTCAAGAAGAATGTTACCCAGCTTTCGCGAGGATTGGTCCTGAATGCTCAGACCGGAGCGCAGTTGATCCTTGGTAATGTACCCTTTTTCGAGAAGCAGTTCGCCGATCTTTTTGGGTGAATCTAAGGGCATACATCTGGCCTGATAAAAGGTGATGGTTTTATTAGCTTTATCGGATTGATGCCGATATACTTGAACAGGTATGCCGATAGATCAAACAAGCTTAAAGGAAGATCAAAGGAGTCGTGATTAATCCCACTAAATTTTCTCCAAACGTCCGAAATCAGATCGTCGTTTTTCTCTTGCTTGTTCTTTCTTTGGGAGCAGATTCCGCTTGGTCTCAGTCGAGTACTATTGATCCGAAAAATTCTGACCCTATTATAGATTCAATCGAGATAATAGCTGAAAATGTTTTTGATTTATCTCAATCTGAGTATGATAACTTCCTGTTTCGTCTGGCTAATGCGACCCATTTTGTGACCCGTCACACCGTTATCAGGCGTGAATTACTGGTCCGACAAGGGGACAGATTTGATACCTCTTTGGTACAGGAAAGCCTCCGTAATCTGAGAAAGCTCCCTTATTTTTTGAAGTCGGAGATTGAGTTCGTCCAGGGGGAGTCTGGGCAAAACATATTAAAGGTAACGACATCGGATAAATGGACAACCGCCGGAGGGGTCTCATACCACCGAAGCGGTGGGCGATCCGACATTCAGATTGGAATTGAGGAAAAAAATCTGTTTGGTTACGGGATGTTTATGTCCCATGATTATTTTGTTCTCGATCATGATCGAAATTTCTATCAGGGGCAGGTGGGGGACAGGCGATTTCTGGGACGCAATTTTTCGCTGAATCTGACTTTTTCTGACAATCCGCGGGCCGGGCGAAAATCTATTATATTTTCCCGACCGTTCTACAGTCTGAGTCAGAAGCATGCCTTTGAAACCAATTTTACAAAACATCGAACCAGAATTGATTATTACGATGAATCTAAATTGGGGCAGGAAGCAGTTCTGGTGGCCCAAGATCAAACCTCGGATACTAAGCTTTATCTCCTAAATCAGTACCGTGTTGGGGGCGATAAGGTAAAGTATTACTTTACGTCGACCTACAGTTATTTGGAGCTTAAGGCGAAGGAGAGAGTCTTCTTAATAGATAATACTTTAATAGATACTACTTTGCTACCTCAAGTCCCAAGCGATTCTCTGTATCATGCTCTTAACCTCAGTCTGCGCGTTCGCCAAATAAATTTTTCACGTTATCGCCGACTGAACCGCTTTTTCAAAACTGAGGATTACAATCTCGGTTTTGACGGATCGGTATCCATTGGTTGGGGCCGCTCCCATAAGTTGCGCGAAACCGTTTACACCTATTTCTCAGTTCGTCCCCAATATCTTATTGGATCAGATTCCCGCTTGTTCATTTTCCAGTATATCTTCGAGCAATGGAATCGTAGTGAGGATATCTTGAGGCATAGAACCATCATCAAATTCAAGGGATATCAAAGGCTAAACCGCTATAATACCTTTGTCATCGGTGCCCAGTTTCTCTCTGATCGCCTGATCGATCCTTCCGGAATATTATATCTCGATGAAGATCATGGGTTACGCGGATATCCCGCCTATTCGTTCAATGGGGAGGAGCGTCTGGTAATAAATATTGAGAATCGTATATTTTCCGATATTGAAATAATGACAATCGGCCTGGGGGGAGCAATTTTTGCCGATTTAGGGAACATCTGGTCACGATATCAAGATCCCCGCCTAACAAACACCAGTGTCTCATTTGGGGCAGGTTTTCGATTTGGAATCAGCAGAAGTAGTCAGGCTGAAGTCATTCGCTTTGATCTGGCCTACGCCTATCAGCTAAAGAGTTGGCAAATTTCGATAGGAACCGGTCAATATTTCTAATGAACGGGAAACGTTTTGCCGATTAAGCTGTTATAAGGACTGAAGTTGTTTAAAATATCAACTTGACAGAAAGCGGAAATTGGTTAATTTATCTATATCTGAGCTTCTTTGTCCAACCTTTTCTTCGCTTGGGAAAACAGATGACATTTAACATTCTGATATTTATCAAACGGTTCTTATTGGTGGCGATTTTTGCCGTAGGCCTGAGTTCCATCTCTGGCGCGATTGATGTAAATCATGCCTTTGATCAGATTGATCAGGATTTTGAGGCTGGTCATATTACAAAAGCTGAGAAGTTGGTTGGGCAGATGAGCCTCTTTTTTGATCGTTCTGCGGTTCTTTCGGCCAATAAATCGGAACTGACATCGATGCTAAAATCCGGTACTCCCTTAATTCGTGAAGTGTATGAAAACTGGGAGCTCTTTTCGACCGATGAACAATCTCTGATGACTGCCTATCTTTCCCGTCCATCGCTTGAGACAACATATGATTCACCCGGAGGTTTTTTCAAAATTCACTTCGATACCGCGCTCAATAGTCCCGAAATGGTACCGCCTGAGGATAAGGATAGCAATTTAATCCCCGATTATGTCGATCGGATCGCACAATACTGCGATAGTAGCTATCAGTATTATGTCGTTGGAAAGGGATACTTGCCACCTCCCGTTGATGCCCAAGGTGGTGACAGCCTCTACGATATCTATCTGATGGCCATTCCCGCATACGGTGCTACTTTTCCCGATGCGCCGGGGGATAGCGTATGGGATGATTATTCAAGCTTCATTGGTATTCATCATAACTTTTACGGATTCGCCCCCAACGATGACCCGGAAGGGGATACCATCGGTTCTCAAAAAGTTACCTGTGCCCATGAATATTTTCACGCCGTTCAGTTAGCGTATGATCGGTATGAAGCGTTATGGTGGATGGAAGCCAGCGCGACCTGGATGGAAGAGGTTCTCTTTCCCGAAGTAAATGACAATTATAATTATTTGCCGTACTACTTTAACTTCCCTGAGATCGGTCTCCAAAACATCTCAGAAAATTTTCATCTGTACGGAGCCTTTGTCTGGCCTGCCTATCTTAATCAAAAATATAATAGTCAAATTCTGAAAGATATTTGGTCTGCCTGCCGCTATAACAGTGCTATTGATGCCTTTGATTCCAGTCTAATTCTGCATGGCACGTCAATGCAGAATATATTCCCCGAATTTACGTTGTGGAATTATTATACCGGGAGCCGTGCCATGCCAGGCCAGTATTACGAGTCTGCCGCCGATTATCCTATGGTTGCAATTGATCAGTCATTTAGCGAAGTAACGCATGATTCGATTCATCCTATTAAACCACCTGATGCTTTGGCATGTAATTATATTAAAATGTCTCCTACCATCAACGAGTGGGGACATTCGGAGTTACTCCTTGATGGTTCAAATTTGGTTCGCTGGGGATTGGTCACAATTTTTTCACAGGCCGGAGATGATTCCAGCCATGTAATTGTAAGTAATGGTCTGCAGGATATTTTGCTCTATCAATCGCGGCTGGACATGTTTGACTATGTTGTAGCCGTTCCTTCGGTTATTACTCCTTTTCTGGATGATCTTGATTATCGCTTTGACAGCGATCTCATTCCTTATGGGGATGCCAATTTTGATCGCGTGACCAACGTCGGTGATGCCATCTATCTTATCAATCTGGTCTTTAAGGGCGGCCCTGTGGCAATACCGATCTGGCAGACGGGAAATGCAAACTGTGACGCCGTTGTCAATGTCGCGGATGCGGTAACGATCATCAATTTTGTTTTTAACAATGGTGCCGAACCATGCAGTGGCGAATGAATTATCCAACCGATGTTGAATTTAAAAAAATAGATTCATCCATCCGGTCATTTATTTGGTTACCACGATGATCGGTTCTGGTCAAATGTTTTATTTGACATGTTATTCAAACATTGGTATATATTTTCAAATTCGTAGTTGAAGCGACTTTACATCAGTTCAACGGATTAATAAATAAGGATATTTATCCACTAAGAGAGGGGAATCAAGGATCATGGATGCAGGTTATGAAACTAAGATCCTGATTTGTGCTGAATGCAACGAAGAGTTTGTTTTTACAACGGCGGCACAAGAATATTTTTCGGAAAAGGGATATACGGAAGATCCCAAACTATGCAAGTCTTGCTATATGTCGCGGAAGCGAGACAAAAAACAGAATCATCGTGAGGTCTCAGAAAAAGTCGATTCTTAAGTAAGTATTATATGTTGGTAAAAAAGCCCGGCCGAGCCGGGCTTTTTTTTTGGAGGTTGATCAATGCTGCTACTTCAATAAAACCATCTGGCGAATTTCCTGATCCGTCTCAGAGATCAACTGGTAGAGGTACACTCCACTTGGCAGTCCCCGACCGCTGTTGTCGGTACCGTTCCATGTTACATAATGATCCCCGGCTTGTAGATATCCCGGTATCAAGGCATCAACTTTTTCACCCAGAATATTATAAATATTTATCTCAATCTCTCCGGCAACCGGCAGACTAAAAGTTATCCGGGTTGTCGGATTAAATGGATTGGGGAAGTTTTGTAAGAGCGAGAAGACCGGTAATATCATCGGATCATCGTCTTCATTATCGGCCGCCAACGATACTGCAAAATCGGCATACATCGTCGATGCCGAATTTGATATATTTGTTATCGCAACAAAGCTATTGGATGAGGCATAGCTGTCGCTGTTGGGACTGGTGATCGGTGTAAACGAGTTGTTGTTGGTCGATCCGGGAAAAGGATCACCGCTATTGCCCAGCGATTGTTTCTTCTCCAATTGAAACAGGTTGTCCGCCTGTTCCAGGGCAACGGAATAGTTTCCAAATGATGTGTGCCCCGGATACCATTCATACATATTGTGAAAAACGGTCTCATCAATGTGCCAAATCAGTAAACCGGAGCTGGGCAAGGCGGCATCATAGCCGATCTTTTGACGGTTCTCGATTAGGAAGTATTCATTACCGACAGCACCTGATGTCCACAGCCGAAATACGGTTTGATTCTCTTCTACATTGGGAATCGCAACATTGGTACCGTTGCTTGTAATATTGGTTGGTGTTACCCAGCCGACTTGTGATCGGCACCAGGCATCCATGTGCGCCGGACTTGATCCGAGGGAACCGTTCCAGCTTCCGGAGGACATTAACGACCAGTAACCGGTACCGTAGGAGCTGTTGTCGATGTCATACAAATCGGGTAATCCAAACCCATGCCCCAGTTCGTGACAATAAACGCCGATGGTCATATCACCTGGAGTACTCCAATATTCCGGCATGATGGCATAGTCAGAAATAAACACACCATCCCGCAGGCGCGGTATGATGGACCACTTATGGGACCATATATCGGAACTGTTTCCGGTATATTCGGCACCCGGACCGGCATGAGTAATTAGAACAATGTCAACTCGCCCATTCCCATCATTATCATACAGAGAGAAATCAACCACGGCATCAACCATGTCTATTAAGTCCTCAAACAGTTTTTGAGAATTGTTGGGGTACGGGGAGTCGGTTCCATAATTATTGTTAACATAGTAAGCGTAATTTTGGGGAGCCTGTTGCCAGCCAATTTCGGAGGGGAGGTTGATCGTTACCAGGTCGAGTTGGGTATATGAAACCTCGCTATAATAGTCGTGAACGGTTCCAGGTTGATTAGCGTAAATCAGCGTATCGAAGTCAAGCGATGGTGTTGAGGCGGTATTGTCAGAAAAATCAACGAGGATGCACAACGCGTTAAAAACTCCGGTAATCTTCCCGGATCGTGCCGATGGTTGATCAATACCGTAATATCCGGGTTGATAGGAAACAACAACTTTATTGGTTGGTAACTGAATCTGCCCGTTTCTTATTTTCTCAGCAACATCCGGATGTGGCGGCATCGCCCCAATTGCTCCGGCCCAAAACAGCAAAGCTATTGTCGCCAATAGACCGATAATAAATGGTCGGTATTGAATCGTCGCTATTCTCATCTCCATGATCGTCTCCTTACAATTGATATCCCCGGAGGGACAACCCTTTGTTTCGTAAATCAAATTGCAAAGAACGTGCCGATCAGGAAGCCTATGATAGCTATTGCCGTGCAGTAGCTTAGACTTGCGGTCCAATCTCTATTACGAGCTAACTATGGGGTCTATCCCATACATGCTTGGTCTGAAAATGGGGGGAAAGAGAGCTTGAAATAATTATAAAAAAAAGTATGACCGCATAAGCGGCCATACTTTTTCAGGGCGATAGGTGTCAGGCAAGAAGTTATTTTTATGTTCGCTCGGATCGATTCATTAGAATCTAAACCCGCTGGAAAAGGCAAAGTTTAACCCTTTCCCGGACGAACCACTTATGGCGTTGTAATTAGCCGCCGCTAAATCAAGATAGAAAAGTGAGAAATCAAACCCAAATCCTCCGGCAAAGGTTGTCCCCCGTTTACCACCAACGGCGAACCCGGCTCTAACAGGAAAGAAACTCAGGAGGCGATATTCCGCACCGGTTGAGATGCGAGGCTTGGCACTGGTGCCGGCCCCTTTCTTGAAGCCCTGTTCCCAATCGGCCGCCCACATCAGTTGCCCAGTTGTCTTGGCCAGGCCAACCTTAAAGCTACGTGGCAATCCGGTACTGAACTCAGCAATATCAATTGTCGTATCGGTCGAAGTAAACAGAGAATCGGTACCCATGTTGGCCGCTGTCACGGTGTCAAAGTTGAAGCTGTATCGATATTCCTGCGGTTCATCGGTCCAGTTAACATTACTCAGGGCATTAAACAGCGTTATGCCAACGGTGTAGTTTTTGGTCAATTGCATCGAACTCCCCAAATCCAGAGCATAACCAGAACCACCGGTAGCGGTCCGTGCCACCACATCACCTTCACCATTAAAGCCAGTCGATAAGGTTACAACCTGTCCATCAAGCTCGGTTATCTCTTCGTAGCCGAACCCTTTCAGGAAACGAAAGGTTCCACCGATGGCCAGCTTGCGGTCGATGTTATCATAAATCTGGCGACCGTATGAAACGTTGAATGATCCCAAGCCGTACCCTTCGCCATACATATCGCTGAAGTCAATTGTTTCGGCAAAGCTGTTACCGTTTAGCAGTAGCTCCATCGGAGCCCTGCCCATGTTAACTTCGGCGGCACCGAAGGCGGAGATCGAAAAAGCCAGGTTGCCCAATCCGACCGCCAAAACGCTGGCTTCGATATCGGCAGAGAGCTTTAACCCTTCAGCCGGAATCTTAGACAGCAAATCGTCCTTATCGGCCTGATTCAAATGGGCACCGGTATAATTGTTGTAGTCATCAAGGGTGAAGCTGTTATTGGAGATCGCCACACCCACACCAATAAGTTCAACACCATTCATCCGTCCCGATTCAAAACCGAGGTTAGCCGGGTTAAAAGAAACAGCATGAAACCCTTTGGCTAAAGATGTATATGCACCGGCCATTGATATCGCCCGGGCATTTTCCTGTCCGGTCGCACCAGCGGTGGAAGGGTTGGCAATCATTATCATCACGACAACAATAGCCATGACCATAAGCTTTGCCAACAGCGGTAGGTTACGAGTCTTCATTAGTTATCCTCCCACAAGGTTTCGCTGACGGAGAAGTCGGTTTCGATGTAGGCATTTATCGACAACGAATCGTTAGCGGAAAGTCGAACTGCCGTACCCCCGGTTGCGGTGGTAAGGGTGATCACTTCGCCAATCCAAAGTGTATCGTTTTCTAATACGCGAACCTCAAGCGAATCAAGTTGCAGAAGAGACTGAGAAACAACCGCCTCACTAACTGTCCCATCTGGATTCAATAATCCGGACTCGACGACAATCGGTCCCAGAGTGACTTGCGGGTTGCTGTACAAAGTTGCCGAATCGCCACCAAGGACGATCTGGGCATTGACCTCAAGCGGCAAATGATTAACAACCGTCATAAAGATGGTGGCCAGATTCAAATTGTCAGTTATTCTGGTGATATCTTTCTGGTCGATAGTTGTCGAAACCCATTCACCATCAAACGTGGTTGAGTCAATAATTAATTCCAATGGTGAACTGAGGGTGATCGCGGTAACGACAAAATCATTCGGTGCGATTGACCCGAAGGTTACGCCATCTCCAAAGGTGGCGCTACCGGAAATCGTAATCGTTTCCGGAATCGGGTCCATAAAGCTGGTCAGGTTACTGTCTATTATCAACGATGTCACCGGTGCACCCTGCGTACCGGGGCTGATGATGCCGCTGATGACTTTGTTTTGTCCCTGATCTCCGGTGATTGTGACGTTGAAACTACCCGGAATATTAACGGCGTTTTCAACCTCTAAAGCGAGAACAGCCGAGGGGAGTTGCATCTCACCAAATCCGGTCGGGACATCAATCGTCTGTTGGATACTGTCAAATGATGCGGTCGTGGCTCCTATGATACCCTGAACCGTACCCAGTTCAATATTTCTAATTGAGGCTGTAACAGAAATATTATCGCCGGCGTTGACCGTTGCCATTAATGGTCCGGTCGAGTCGATCGCGGCTGTAACGTCGATATTCAAAGATTGCGGCATAACCTGATCAGATGGCTCCAGAGAGTATCCGGTCAAGCTATATACATACTGAGCTGAAGAAGTTGGATTAACCGGTTGATTGATAACTAACGGAATGGAACCGTTTTTGATATCAGGCAAAGTTATGGTGATAGTCGAGGCCAGGTTGGTGCTATTGACAATATTTAAAACCAAATCTCCGGAGATCAGAGTCGCCGTTTGCAACTGATGAATGCTACTGATATCAACCACTTCGGAAAATGATTTACTTATCTCTGGAATGACAGCCGTTGCCGATGAGACAGACAACCCACCCGGAATCCCAAAGGAGGTCGCCATCGATTTACCAGAAGCAGAAAATAATGTTTGTTGCAAGGCGTGACAATGAATCTGAGTTGATAGTTGATTTGAGATAGTTTGGCCCGACAGATCAACCGTGTCAACCGAAGAGGAACCATCGGTTAAACCACCCGGAATGTTGTAGGTAGCAACCTGACGATTGTAAACATCGTCTCTGATGATTACTATGATCGTATCGAGGGTCAGGCCGAAATCATTATTCATTGTGATTATCGCCGATCCTGAAGAGATTGTCGCCGTCGAAAAGTCACCCATCGGAGGGAAGGTTTGAATAATTCCAAATGATGTGTCAGGAAATGTTCCCGGTGGTAATGATGGAAAACGGTCGGTCAGGGACAGGACAAAATTCGTACTCGGAAGTGGACCAAGGTTGATGATCCCCAGCGATTCGGCCACCGCCTGAGTTACGTCAGGAATTACAAAAGAGGCATCAATGGTGACTGTGTCCAGTACTGTTTCATATAGAAAGATTGGATTGCCCAAAGAGTCGATCAAGAGATTTTCCTGATCCAGCTTCTCTATCAATTCTGACATTTGCCAGGTCTTATTTGCCAAAGGGATCGTCAATGTTGTATCCCAGGTTGGTGCCTCCGGTTTTTTAATGGTACACTGAACCAGAGTCAAGAAGACCAGAATGACAGCCGCGGCGCAAACCAAATGGCTGGCAAAGTAAAGCATTCGTTTGGTAAGTGATGTACGATCACGTTTCTTTTTCTTACCCATTTATCCCCCTGAGGAATTAGATGGTTTAATTAACGAGTTCGTAATTCGCAAAGATTGTGCCGGGCTGAATAATCGATATAACTGGTTGAACGATAGCCTGGTTAAGCCTGCAGGGGAGACTTCGGGCCGGTAATACTATGGGGTATGGACCATACATATGGGAGATAATTGAGGTAATGGTTTCGAGATATTGACTTCTTAGATGAGAACGGTTATTATAAAGTAAGGTAATTACTATGCAAAATTATGAACGGCTGATATATATCGTTAACCTGATGCAGAATCATCGCGATCTGACAGCTCGTGTTCTGTCCGATAAATGCGACGTTTCGATGAGAACTATTTATCGCGATATCTTACTTTGTCTGAGACCGGAATCCCGGTTTACTTCGATAATGGTTACAAGATTCTAAATCGGGTCATAATGCCGGTTCTTGGCCTGGATGATCAGGAATTAATCCTTCTCTCTTTGGCGATTAAATCAAGCTCGATGTTTTCAATGGAACCTATGAAAAAGAACCTTGAGGGATCATTAATAAGTTAACGATTAATGAACATCCCCATGCCTTTGAGTCCTCCGATAGCGATGAGGGGATGATGGCCTATAGTGCCGCGTCGTCAATGGAACGGATTGCCGATGTTGCAATTTTTGAAGAACTGGGATTGGCTATCCTGCATTTTAGGTATTATAAGCTGGTATATACCGATGCCGCCGGAAAAAGTTCGGCGCGAAAGGTGAAGCCATACTCTCTGGTCTTCCGAGGTCGCGGCTTTTATCTCCTGGCGTACTGCATGATTAGAAACGATTATCGACTCTTTCATGTGGAGCGAATCAAAAATTATGAGGTAAGTGAGGAAAATTCTGGCCGGGTGAAGATTTTAGTGTCGATCAATATTTTCGTTATAGTTGGCATGTTGGGGGAGGTAGACTACAAAATATCGTGATAAAATTTGCCCCGGAGGCGGCGGGCGTGATCCGATCCGGAAATCGTCATCATACTGAAAAAATAACCAACCTAAAAGATGGCAGTATCAAATATTCGATTTACGCCAGCGGTTTGACAGAAATCGCGCGGTGGTTGATTGGGTTTGGCAGTCTGGCTCAGGTCGTTAAGCCGAAGGAATTAACCGATTTGGTTCATTCAATGGCGGTCGGAGCCTGCAACTGTTATCCCGATCAGGATGATTTATCGATTTGCCGCAAACTAATGGATTTAAAGACCGAATTCGAAGACAGACCCTCCTAAGCATCAACGTGCAAATTTGGACAATTCCAATCTGTAACCAAAAATTATGACCCGGATATTTGATTTTTCTCTCATAATTTTTTATCTTTCCCGTCGTGACATTCGTAATGGAAATAATAAAATAGATATAAGGAGATGGAAATGACTCCACAAAAAGCTTATGAAGAGTTACTCAAAAGGATCAGAGAGGTCAGTCTGATCGGTTCCTGTTATGGTGTTTTGGAATGGGATCATCAGGTCAATATGCCTCCAGCCGCAGGAGAACTACGAGCGGAACAGACCAGCTATCTGGCCGGTTTGATGCACGAAAAATTCACCGACGCAAAAATTGGTGAACTCCTGGACAAAATCGAAGGATCTGATCTGGTAGGAAAGGCCGATTCGGTCGAGGCGGCCAATATTCGTGAAATACGTCATACCTACGATAAAGAGACAAAATTAGAAAAGAAGTTTGTCGAAGAGTTTGAAAAAACGACAGCTCTGGCTCATGCTGAATGGGCCGAGGCTCGTAAGGCTAATGACTTCAAAAAATTTGAGCCCTGGCTTGATAAAATTATCACTCTGACACGCAAAAAAGCAGATCTGTATGGATATGAAGGGGAACCATATAATGCCCTTCTGGATAATTATGAACCGGGTGCAACTGCCGAAGAGACGGCCGAAGTTTTTTCTAACCTTAGAAATGACCTGATTGAACTCTTGGGAAAGATTAAGAATTCGGCGGTTAAGCCGGATCCGGGGATCGTCGAGCGTCCTTACGATGTCAAGCTTCAGCAGGTTTTTGGCGAGATGGTTGCCGCCGCGATGGGATACGATTTTCAGGCCGGGAGGCTTGACATCGCGACCCATCCGTTTACCACCGGCTTTGGACCTGGAGATACGCGCATCACGACTCGCTATAACCCGAACCGTCTTAATGATGCTCTGTTTGGTACAATTCATGAAGCGGGGCATGCACTTTATGAAATGGGGATTGA
>JAUUYJ010000318.1 GCA_030588275.1 Candidatus Zixiibacteriota bacterium
CATCACGAGCCATCAGCTCGCCCAGTTCAAAGAAGTCGGCGACCCGTCCAGCCATTTCCAGACTCTTGTTAAGATCATCACTGCTACCCGGAACATTGACGTTTTTCCAAAATTCTTCCCGCATCCCGGGAATCGTTGATATTGTTTCTTCCAGCCCAGCTTTATCGCGGGCCATCCCGACTTTGGCGATCATGGTTTTCCCCAGATCGGAGTGGAATTCGCGCACTGTCCGGTTCCCGTTAATCGAGAGAAGTTTGTCAACCCGCTTGGTGATACCATCAACCGCTTCATCAAAGGCGTCATGGTCGGTGGTAACTTTCGGGAGGATATTCCCGGCGAGGTAATGTCCGATGGTATAAGGAATAACAAAATATCCATCAGCCAGCCCCTGCATCAGAGCACTGGCACCTAAGCGATTGGCACCATGATCGGAAAAGTTCGCTTCGCCCAGAACATGTAAGCCAGGGATGGTACTCATTAAATTATAGTCAACCCATAATCCGCCCATGGTGTAATGAGGCGTAGGGTAAATCATCATAGGGGATTGATATGGATTTGATCCGGTTAAGTTCTGGTACATATCAAAGAGATTGCCATATCTATCGGCAATAATATTTTGTCCCAAACGATCAATCGCATCGGCAAAGTCGAGATAGACGGCAAAGTTGGAAGCACCGACGCCACGCCCATCGTTGCAAACATCAAGGGCGTTGCGGGAGGCGATGTCACGAGGGACAAGATTTCCAAAGCTTGGATACTTACGTTCCAAATAATAATCCCGCTCATTTTCCGGGATATCGTTTGGTTGCCGTGTTTCTCCTTGATTCTTGGGAACCCAGACACAACCATCGTTGCGCAACGATTCAGACATTAATGTCAACTTTGATTGATGATCCCCTTCCTGAGGAATACAGGTAGGATGAATTTGAGTATAGCAAGGATTGGCAAAAAGCGCCCCACGCTTGTAGCATCTCCAGGCGGCGGTAGCGTTGGAATTGACCGCATTGGTCGAAAGGTAATAAACGGGGGAGTAGCCACCGGTACAAAGCAGGACCGCATCGGCTGTATATTTTTCTAACTCCCCGGTTATAAGATTACGACAGACGATACCGCGAGCTTGATCGTTGATAACGACCAGGTCGAGCATCTCCCGGCGGGGAAACATTTTTACCGTTCCAACATCAACCTGACGCATCAAAGAACCGTACGCTCCCAATAGCAATTGCTGTCCTGTCTGTCCACGCGCATAAAAAGTTCTTGATACCTGGGCACCACCGAATGACCGGTTATCTAAAAGGCCACCATAGTCACGAGCAAATGGGACACCCTGTGCGACGCACTGGTCTATGATATTGTTACTTAATTCGGCCAGACGGTAAGTATTGGCTTCGCGACCCCGGAAGTCACCACCTTTGATGGTATCATAAAACAGACGCCAGATACTGTCCCCATCATTAGGGTAGTTTTTGGCGGCGTTGATCCCTCCCTGCGCCGCAATGCTGTGGGCGCGACGGGGAGAGTCCTGAATGCAGAAATTGAGGACGTTGTATCCCAACTCACCCAATGATGCCGCCGCCGCTCCACCGGCCAAGCCGGTTCCGACGACGATTAATGTATATTTTCGCTTGTTAGCAGGGTTGATCAGTTTGATACCGCTCTTATAGGAACTCCATTTATCTTCAAGGCGGCCACCCGGTAGTTTGGCGTCAAGTATCATGATGTTGCCCCTTTCAGATATATTAGAACAGGTATGGCCAGATAGCCCAAGCCGATAATTATCCCGACCATTATACCAAGTCTAAACAAGATCGGTGTGTATTTGGGGTGATTGAGTCCCAATGATTGAAAAGCAGACCAGAAACCATGCCGGAGGTGGAGGCCCAATAATAAAACGGCGATTGAATACCAAATTATCTGCACCGGTCGCTGAAAAACTTCAATAACCGTTTTGTGCATATCGCGAACATCGGTCCCATCCGACAAATGGAGTTGGGTAGTGACGATTTCGTTAGACACATCATAATGTGGTCCGTATTTAAAATCGACCAGATGCAAAATTAGAAAGACCAGAATTACCAACCCAGAATATATCATCGTCTGAGATGCCCATGTTTTTTTACTTGGTGATCCGGCCGACGCGCTGTTCTTGTACGAGATATCCCGCCCCATCTGTTTGCTGAACCAAACCGTTACGGCGGTGACTATATGAAGGATAAAGATGGATACCAGCATCAATTCTATAACATACAATAATGATCCGACCGTTTCGTAAAAATGGGAATACTGGTTGAACGCCTCTGAAGTACCGGTCAGCAGAATCAAATTGCCAACCAGATGCACGATTATAAAGCCGATCAACGACAGGCCGGAAACGGCATTTATCATTTTCCATCCGACCGAGGAACTGAATATGGCACGCACAAAAGTCATTCGACATGCTCCATCAATTAATTCGCCTGATCGGAATTGTATTTAACAATCCCGATTCTTGAGTTTCAATGAAGCGAATATAAATTCCGTAACGATTGGATTCAAGGAAAATATAAATTATTGTCGATTTAAATTGCTACGTGATGCAGAGTATATGACCGCATAATGGAGGTTATTATGCGGTCCAATTTGTCAGGTTTGGGATGTCAGTTTCGCCAGACGGATACGGGCATCTTTTATCTCGTCAGTTTCGATTTCAGGGTTACCCCAATAGCGAAGCATCTCCTGATAGTTGCTTATCGCTTCATCCTTGTTCCCCAACCCCTCATTAGCTATCCCCAGATGATAGAA
>JAUUYJ010000073.1 GCA_030588275.1 Candidatus Zixiibacteriota bacterium
CCAAAGATGCGTCGAAAAGTTCTGCTTCTGTCCAAGCGAGTTTTGACCGATTCAATTCTCAACACAGCATTGACCGATTTGACTGCTGAGAATATTGAAGATATCTCTCTGCTCTATCCATTGAATGACTCGTTACCTGCCAATATTTACAGTCGTATTGTAAATGAAGGATGGGAAAAAGTGGCTGATAGCGTCCCGGTAGCAATCTCTCCTTGTTATGACAACCGACCATTTGTCGGGCAATTAGGGCTATGGCGTAATTTTGCCTGGGAAAAACTGGCCCGGATGTCACCATACGATTTTATGGGGTTTCCAACATCGCCGGCGATAATTATCGCAATAATAATTATCGTTTGCGTTATTCTTATTCCGATAAACCTGTTACCATATTTTTCCAAAGGGGATAAATTGAAGTTTGGCTCCTGGCTCTACTTCTTTCTTATTGGGGCAGGATTCATGGCTATTGAGGTTGTTCTAATTCAGAAATATACTTTTTTCGTCGGGCCGTCGGTTTACAGCATTGCCGTCATTCTGCTGACTTTATTGACAACTGCAGGTCTCGGTAGTCGCTACTCTGATCGTATCTCCAGTCGGGTCATCTTTTTGATGATATCTCTTTGGTTGTTGCTGGATGTTTCTCTTTTTAACTTTGTAATTCATAACCTGAGTGGACTGTCTCAAACAATACGATTGATCGTAACCGGTTTTTTGATTGCGCCGCTTGGCTTTTTCCTTGGTATGCCATTCCCGAAGGCGGCCTTACGGGTTGGCCCGTTAGTTGATTGGGGTTTTGCAGTGAATGGAACCGGCTCGGTCTTGGGAGCTACGGCTGTCATGCTGATAACCTTTGAGTATGGATTTACCATGTCGCTTATGGTGGCTGGAATGCTTTATATTATCGCTTATTTAATTTACCAACGTCGCCAAGCATGGTAAGTGGAGGTCACAGCAGGCAAACAATTGATAGTTATTTTCATATTACTTCGCATACAAAAAAAGCCGTCCCATAGTTGGGGCGGCTTTTTTGTATGCTATAACAATCTGACGCTATTAAGACATATTATGTCCAAATAACGAATGCAACCGAATCTTCTTATTCAGCCTTCTTATCGGTAGCAGGCTTGTCATCAGCCTTGACTTCAACAACTGGTGCCACTTCGGCTTTTGCTTCAACAACCGGAGCCGCTTTGTCTTTGGTCCGTTCCTTATCAGCCTTTTCGCCCAGTCTGGTTTTAATCCGAGCCGACTTGCCGGTCAATTTGCGCAAGTAATACAGCTTGGCCCGACGAACCCGACCCATCGTAAGACGCTCGACCTTCTCAATATTCGGGGAATAAAGGGGGAAGACCCGTTCCACACCAATCCCGGATGAGATCTTCCGAACGGTGAATGATTTGCCGGTACCGGAACCACGACGACTGATTACGGTTCCCTGGAATACCTGGATTCGTTCTTTGTCACCCTCTTTGATCCGGTAATGGACACGAATCGTGTCTCCGGGATTAAACCGGGCTACGTCCCGGACGTACTGATTCTCGAGTTGAGCGATTCTTTTCATCGCGACACTCCTTCTTACTCTATGTTGTTTTCAATTTCTTTCAAAAAATTCTTATCCTGTTTACTCAGATCGGCCGATTCCAAAAGATCGGGACGATTTTTCAAAGTTTTCTTCAAAGCCTCATCTCTCCGGAATCTTTCGATCTCCTTGTGATTCCCTCCCAATAAAACTTCGGGAACCTTTAACCCACGAAATTCGGCCGGCCTGGTATAATCGGGCGCACCCAATAAATTATCCTGGCAAAATGAATCATCAACCGCCGATTCAAAATTTCCCATCACACCTGGAACAAGGCGAACAATGGCATCGACCATAACAGCCGCCGCCGGTTCCCCACCGGTCAAAACAAAATCACCAATCGAAACCTCTTCAATAGGGTAGAGGCTCAAAAGCCGCTCGTCAATCCCTTTGTAATGTCCGCAGATGATAACCAGTCGATCCAAAAGTGATAACTTTACGGCCAGCTTTTGCTTGAACACCGGTCCGGTTGCCGAGGTCAGTAAAATCCGTGTTCGGCTCTCATCGTCCCGGTTAAAATCAAGTCCGAGGCTGTCGAGTGCGGCGGATAAAACTTCGACCTTCAGAACCATCCCGCCGCCGCCGCCAAAGCGCGTATCATCAACGGTGGAATGTTTGTCGGTTGCAAAATCTCGCAAGTTTAAAATATTTATGTCAAAGAGCCGTTTCTCTCTTCCCCGACCCAAAACCGAAGATGCCAATGGCTCCTTCAGTGCCTCAGGAAAAAGAGTGATAATATCTATATGTAGCATCGTTACTTCTTCTTGTCCGCTAAGGCATCAAGCAGGCCGTTGGGGGGATTGACGATAATCTCTTTTTTCTCAATATCAATCCGCTCAATAAATTGCTCAATTGCCGGCAAAAGCAGTTCTCCAAACCGTTTCGATTTGATCCGAAACAGGTCGCTGGCCGGATAGGTCATAACCTCAGCGAGGGTTCCCAACTCGGTTCCATCAACTGCGGTGACCTTGCATCCTACCAGATCAAACTGGTAATATCGCCCATCCTCCAAAGGTCTGATCTGATCAAACGGTATCTCTATCAAGAGATTGGTCAACCGTGCCGCCGCCTCGCGCGATGTAATCCCGCGCAGACTGACCACCGGTTTGCCGCCAATCAGAACTACCTTAATTATTTCAAATTCTCTTCGTTGTCCATTTCCGACCAGTACCAATTTAGTCAAATCGACAAATCGTTTTGGATCATCGGTGGCCGGAGTGATATATAATTCACCGGAAACGCCCCGCGGTCGGCCCAGCCGGCCCACGGTTATATATTCCGGTTTACCGTCCATTTACTCCAGAATTTCCAAAACGGCTCGTTTCCCCTTCTTGGCCGAAATAGCCGCGATCAGGGTACGAATCGATTTAGCGGTCTGCCCGTGCTTGCCGATGACCTTTCCTAAGTCTCCTTCGCCGACGTGCAGTTCATAAACGGTGGTCCGTTCTCCCTGGACCTCGTTTAGTCTGACCATATCAGGATTGTCAACCAGTGCCTTGACGATCGTTTCTATGAATTCCTTCATGTTCTTGTCCCTTTCGGTATGCGTATCAGTAGATCGATTTCAATCAGAATACGAGTTATTCCGTTTCACTCTTCTTTGATTTTCGTTTCTTGGTCCGTTCGCTGATGGTGGTCTTGACAACCATTTCAGCCACGTCTTTACCAGCTTTTTGAGCCAGGTATTTTTCGGTCAGACCGATCTGAGTGAAAAGGGATGCGACGGTGTCGGAACAGATAGCGCCAGTATCAAGCCATTTGAAAATGTTCGCTTCATGTACCGTAACAGAAGCCGGCACTTCGATCGGCGAGTAGTTACCCAGCGTCTCAAGCGTTCTTCCGCCAACTGATCGGTGCGAGTCGATAGCAACGATTCTGTAATACGGGCGTCGTTTTGAGCCCATCCGTTTGAGTCTGATTTTAGTGGACAATATGCTCCTTCCTTACTTTCAAGCTAAATGGGGACACCCCTAAAAAGGGGAGATTCCTTTGGGTAGCCCTCTCAGGCCACCTTTGGTAAAGCTTTTCAGCATTTTCTTCATTTGCCCAAACTGTTTGAGCATTTTATTAATATCCTGCACCGTAGTGCCGGAGCCTTTTGCGATTCTTTTACGTCTTGAGCCGTTGATGATTTGCGGTTTATCACGCTCGCCGGGGGTCATCGACAAAATCATCGCCTCCACCCGCACCATCGATTTGGGGTCAATTGTGGCCCCCTTCATCAGCTTGCCCGCCCCGGGAATCATATCCATCAAAGACTCCAGCGGACCCATTTTTTTTAACTGCTGTATCTGCTGATAAAAATCATCCAAAGTAAACTGTGACTTACGCAGTTTCTTTTCAAGCTTGGCCGCCTCTTTGACATCAATCGTATCCTGAGCCTTCTCAACCAGTGAGACAATATCACCCATGCCCAGGATTCGGGATGCAACCCGCTCCGGATGAAAAGCTTCCAGGTCGGTCATCTTTTCACCAACGCCAACCAGCTTGATCGGGCATCCTGTTACTCGCTTGATAGATAGCGCGGCACCGCCCCGAGCGTCTCCGTCCATCTTCGACAGGCAAACACCAGTTATCTCTAATTTTTCATGAAACGTCCCGGCAACGTTGACCGCATCCTGACCGGTCATGGCATCGGCAACGAGAAGTAGCTCCTGCGGCTTGACCGACTTTTTGATCTCGGCCAGCTCATCCATCAGTTCGTCATCAATATGAAGCCGACCGGCAGTATCAAGAATGACCAGATCGACAAACTGTTTTGAGGCTTGCGACAAAGCTTTTTGGCAGATTTCGACCGGGTTAGCCTGACCCATTTCAAATACGTCAACGTCAATCTGCTTGCCCAAAGTCTGCAACTGCTTAATAGCCGCCGGGCGGTAAGGATCGGCCGCGACGAGGAGAACCTTTTTCCCCTTTTTCTTATATCTCAGGGCCAGCTTGGAACTTAAGGTTGTCTTACCGGAACCCTGAAGGCCGCAGATCATAATTACCGAGGGGGGATGTTCCGAGATATAAACGTCTGAGGTTTGAGAACCGAGGAGAGATATCAGCTTTTGATGAACAATTTTGACAATTAACTGACCCGGATCGACCGACCGGATCGTTTCGGCTCCGATAGCCTCAGTCTCGACTTCGGCGATAAAATCACGGGCAACCTTATAATTTACGTCAGCATCCAAAAGCGCTCGGCGTATATCCTTAAGCGCCTCTTTGATATTTTCATCGGTAAGGGAGCCGTGGCCGCGAAGGGTTTTAAAGGTCGCTTCCAGTTTTTCTGTCAGGCTATCAAACATCTTAGTTCAATTTCTTCAATCTGCTTCAGTTTTCGTTTCAGTCCTCGTAAATTCGTTCAACAGAATAGAACAGAATTCCCGTTCAGAATCTCACTCAATTTTCGTTTCTTCTTCCGCACCGTCAGGCGTACCTCTTCCCATAGCTATAAACTCGAAGCCAGAGCCCACCAATATAGTATTTACAGAAAAAATAGCAAGCGGAATGTCGGGAGTGAAATACCGTTATTCGATAATCGGAATTATTCCTATAATTCATTGGTTAATAATGAATTAGTTGATTACTCCAATGGCAAAAACAGGCATTGTCTGTTTCGGTCTTGAGACCGGTTGGCAGTGGGGCCGGTTTGTCTCCTGATTTCGCTTTGGAGTTTTGCCTCTGGGTAGGAAAACCGGATCCTACAGCTTGGCTGATAGAGGAAATTGACTACAAATTCCCCACCAAGCCACCATTAATTACGAAACCGTACAACTTTAGAGTGGGCGGTAGACGCCCTCGTTTGCACCAAGCCCAATCTATCGCCAATTCTTGAAACTGTCCGAAGCGCGCGACAACCTAAAACCCATGAATGGGAAAAGGCCGGATGAAAATCATCCGGCCCTTTACAAAAACTATATCTGCTTCCTAAAACTAAATCCCGGTCGGTTTGACAAAAATCGATTCGTCAACCGTGCCGTTAATCACAAAATTACTGATTTCAATTTCAAGCAAAATGCCGCCACTATCTCTTTTGATTGAGGATGGTAACGTCACCGCACCAGCCTTGGTATGGGCCAGATAAGAAATAGTATTGACGCCAACGCCGGCCATCGTTTTGCCAACATAAACCATTCCGACTGGCATAAAGTCATCCGGATTGATAAAGATGGTAAACTGCTCACCAGAGTTGGTCAGGAAATTGAGTCGCTCGACCTGCTTTCCTCCAAAATCCTCCATCCCCTTTGAGGCGACTTTGAAGTCAGGATTGTCAGCTTTGGCAAACAACAGTTTCAACTCCCGTTCCTGCCCTTTCTTAAAGTCGGCAACATCGCTGGCCGACATCGCCTGAATTTGTTCACCGGCACCTTGCCACCCTTCGTTGCCATTGTTAACTGAGGTCTGCTCACCCATCGGGGTCTTCATGATCTGGGCCGACTTGTCAGGAAGAATCTCAATCGACTGAGCATCAAGAGTAAAGGCACCCTGCGGAGTCGTAATCGTTATTTTAGCATCATAGGTAACGGTTTTAATATCCCGAAATGATGCAGGACCTCCGCAAGCATCGGCCGACTTGGCAAAGATTTCACGTCCGCGTGACAGCTCTTCATCGGTGGCGGAAAATTCATCCTGAGTTGGTCCGGGGATTTCAATATCAAGTGTGGTAACTTCGCCGAAGGTGGAAAGCGGTTGGTCAAAATCTTCTGAGTTACCGACGACGATCATCTGCAGATTATCAGGGTTGAGTTTCCGTTTGGCAACTTCACGAATATCTTCAGGAGTTAGATTCTCTACTTTGGTTTTGAGGGTTTGGAGATAATCGCGCGGCAGACCATAATAATCATAGGTCATCATCCGGCCGATAATTTCCCCCTCGGTGTCGAAATTGAAAATAAACGAATTGAGCCAGCCGTCCTTCGCTAATTTCATCTCCCTTTCGTTGGGCAAAACGGTCTGCATCGAAGCAATTTCCTCTTTCATGGCTCCGATCGCTTTGGCTGTTGTGCCCGATTTGGTGATGATGTATGAGATAAACACACCCTGGAAGTCGTAACCGAATGAATACGAACCACCGGCGGCATAGGCCAGACCCATTTTGGTCCGAAGGTTGCTGAACATACGACTACCAAATCCTTCACCAAGAATCGCGCTCATTACGATTGTGGCGGCATAATCGGGGTCACCCATTTTCCCGCCGATGTGACCCATCAGGATGGTTGATTGTGTCAGATCGGTCTTTGGAGCATAATTAACCGTTTGCTTAAAGTCGTACTGAACTTCCGGTGGCGGTGGCAGTTCCACTTCGCCACGAGTCCAGTCGCCCAGATACTTTTTAAGCAAGACCATCATTTCGGCTTTATCAAAGTCACCAATCACCGCTATCTGAATGTTATTCGGCTGGACGACCGTTTTGTGAAACATGATCATGTCATCCCGCGTCACCGCATCAATCGAGCTGTACTCGGTGTGGCGAGCGTATGGCGAATTGGCACCATAAACCAGGTTGCGAAATTCGCGAATAGCAATCGGAATCGGCTCGTCGTTGCGTCGCGAAATTCCACTTTTTTGATTAGATTTGGCCAGCTCGATTTTGTCTTCATCGAAAACGGGACGACGCAAAACGTCGGCTAAAATCGCGATGATCTTCTCGGAGTATTCCGAGAGAGCGTTGGCACCGGCCGAACTGGATACTGCTCCCATCCCGGTTTCGACTGAGGCTCCGATCGCCTCCAGCTGTTCGTCGATCTGGTCACCGGTCATCGTTTCGGTACCACCGGTTCGCATCACCTCGCCGGTCATCGAAGCCAGTCCGACCAGATGGGGCGGTTCCAGATAACTACCACACTTGTTCATGATGACTCGCAGGTCGACCAGCGGAAGAGTGTGATCTTCCATCAGGTAAACGGTGATCCCGTTATCCAGAACCTCTTTGGTCGGTTCCGGAATCTCAAATTTGTTCAATGCCGGGTACTTCATATCTTTTATTTTACCGGCAGTTACCGGTGCGGCCGTTAAAACCAGGCTTAATCCCAGAACGGTCAATAGAAATATTTTTAACACTTTCATTTCATGCTCCTTTCTGAGGTTAGCCTTCATCCGAGGGGTCATTGGCCGCGACCGCTTCAACGGTTTCAACCAATCCGACTGTGCGGTTCTTTTTCACCAAGTATTTCTGGGCTACCCGCTGGCAATCTTCAGCGGTGACGGCGTTGATTTTATCGAGTTGGTTAAAAAGCTCGCGCCAGTCGTTAAACTGGGTCTGATATCCAACCAACTGGTTGGCCATGCCACCACGAGAAGACAGCCGGTTTATCAGGGAAGCTTTGGCTCGTGCCTTAATATTGGCCAATTCCTCAGCCGGGATCGGCTCTGATTTCAGTCGTTCAATCGCCTTGTAGATTTCAACTTCGCAATCGGAGGCTGAAAATCCTTTAGACGGTAAGGCATAAACCCCAAACTGGCTGGGGAATTTGTCACCGAGGAGAACGTCGAAAGCGGCCGCGACGGCTGCGATCTTCTTTTCCTTGACGAGGTCTTTGTACAGAAGGGAGGTACGTCCTTCTCCGAGGTAATCGGCCAGCGCGGAGAAAACCGGGGCGTCCGGATCAATACCGTTCGGGCGGTGATAGCCAATAATCAATAACGGTTGAGCCGGATCTTCGATGACAATTCTTCTTTCGCCATGCTGTTCCGGTTCGATGGTTGCAGGCTGATTCGGTTTATCAACTTTTGGCAGTTTGCCGAAATACTTTTGAGCCATTTTTTTGGCATCGTCCGGGTTGATATCACCGACCATCGCCGCGACCATGTTGGAGGCGACATAATATGTTGAATAAAATTTACGGGCGGCCGCCTTGTCCATATTGTTGAGATCAGACATGTGGCCAACAATCGAAATTCCATAAGGGTGAGCTCGGTATTGAGCTCCGAGAAATTCCTCAAACAGCTTTCCCTGCGCCGATGATTCGGTCCCCATGCGTCGCTCTTCTTTGACCACTTCCCGTTCCTTGTAGAATTGGCGGAAAACAGGCTTGGTAAATCTGCTTGATTCGAGAGCAAACCAGAGTTCCATCTTGTTGGACGGAAGAGAATAATAATATGTTGTGTTGTCGGCGCCGGTTCCTGCATTGAGACCAACTCCCCCTTCCATTTCAATCACATTGGGGAACTCATTTGGTTCGACGAGTGAATCGCACTGCGCTTGAAGCTTTTCAAATTTCTCTTTTAATTCGGCGATTTTGGCTTCGTCGGCAAATGCTCCACGACGTTGTTCTGCCTTCATCGCATCATACACTTCATCAAGCTTTGCAAGCGCCGTTTTTTCTTTTTTATAATCTTTAGTTCCGATTTCATCGGTCCCTTTAAAGGCCATATGCTCGAAGAAATGGGCCATCCCGGTAAATTCCTTGGGGTCGTTGGCCGATCCGACGTTAACCTGTAAGGCGAACGAGACAACCGGTGCGGAATGATCTTCCATAACGATGAATTTCATTCCATTGTCGAGAGTAAACTCGCTGATTTTCTCCTTAACCGAAGAAAAATCAAATCCAAAAACATTTCCGCCAAATAAGATGATGCCAACCACCATCATTAGGGCGAAAGAACAACGCTTCCATTGTTTCATACTATCCTCCAGAATTATTGCTACTCGAAAATTGAATTCCCAATCTATAAAAAAAAACCATAATCGGCAAGAGCCAGACGATTCAAAACACTCTTCTTATAAAATTTGTCACAGCCGGGATGAGTATAATAAATACCGTTACAACGCTTCGCTCAAACGGCCACTAAAACCCATCCACCCTCCGTTTCGCACACTTTTTTGGTCGCTTATTCAATCATTAGATCATACGGGAGGCGGTAAAAAAGGTTTCCAGAATCAAACAGTTCCAGCCCGGTCAACCGTTCTGTCGGTTGCGAAAATAAAGCTGATAACCGTGCGGTAAGACTGGAAATGCCAAACGGATTTTCAAAAAACATAAATTGACGGGGATAGATCTCAATCTGTACTTCTGAACGGCTCACTCCACTAAGCTGGCAGAGCCGATCCAGCGCCGGGTATATGCCGCCGGTATGATCGACCAATCCGTTGGCTAATGCTTCGGTTCCGGTCCAGACCTGTCCTCGTCCAAGAGCGTTGACCGAGTCGGCTGTTATATTTCTTGCCTGACCAACGAGTGAGGTGAAATGGTTGTAAAAGGAGACCAACTGCGATCTCAATTTGATCCGTTGTTGCTCGGTAAACGG
>JAUUYJ010000111.1 GCA_030588275.1 Candidatus Zixiibacteriota bacterium
GGACTGGGATCTGTTTGCCTTAGTCGGTTTGGCTCCGCTATTGTATTTAATCAAAAAAATAGGGCTGGCTGATAGGGCAAAGTTTTTCTATCCCTCGCTGACAATTTTATCGTTTGCGCTATGCCTTCCTTTTTTGGTAACCAACCTGTCGTATCAAAGTTCGATTGATTATGCGACCAGCCTGATGAAGTTGGATCAGGCCAAAAGTCGCTCCGGGATGACGATGGTGCGAGATTATTATCGTAACCAAAATGAAATTGTCAAGGCGGACAGTATTAACGCTGAGATCGTCAGGCTTTTTCCTCAGGCGACAATCATGAGGCAGGCTTTTGCGATGGCGAAATCGGGGCGATTGGCGGAAGCGAGTCGGATCGCTGACTCTCTTTACCGGGTCGATCCATTTTCCAAAGAGGCGATAAATCTGCGTGGCTCGTTGGCAATTCAGGCGGGGCAGTATAAAAAAGCAATCGAGGTCTTTGGGTTGGCGACTGAGTTGTCCTCTTATGATCCTGCACCCCGGACATCAATCGCGATAGCGTATCAGCGGATGGGACAACATTTTGAGATGCTGGCATCGCTTCGCAAAGCACAAGAGCTAAGTCCTGATTTTATGAAAATGCTGGAATGTTTTTCTCTTGGGTTTTATCAGATGAAGCAGTACGACTCAGCTTATCAGTATGGTGTCAGGATTATTGAGCTTGAGCCGGACAACCCGAATGGATATCTGGCGGCCGGAACGGCCAGCTTTCATCTTCGGAAGGCGCGCATCTGCGAAAGGTATCTAAAGCGGTATTTGCAGATGGTTCCAAAAAGTACCGACCAGATGCAGGCGATGAAAATGTATGATCAGGTGGTAACATATTTATCAAAGCAAAATGGGACCCCCTGATATTACGTTGCAATCATGCTGGTCTGTTTGAGAGTGTAATGCTGGGTGGTCGGGTTTCTTTTTTTACGAATAATTAGATTGCTTCGTTTTTTCTGCGCGCACGTTTTATCAACTCCTTCAATTTTGCTTCATCCTTGCTTTTTAAAAGTCGTTTGAGATTGTTGAACTCGGCGATGATGCCATCAATCGCTTCGGAGGCCTGGTCCCTGTTGGTTAAAAACATATCAAGCGTTAGCTCAGGTGAAGATGATGCGACTCGTGAGACAGCTTTGTAGCTACCTCCAATCATATGGCGGAGGCTGTTGTTTTCTTTGGCGTAATCAATCGCCATATTGGTGAGGCCCAGAGAGAACATATAAGGCAGGCAGATCGTTAAGGCCATAAAGCGGTCATGCAGGTCTGGTTCAATAAATATCGGATCGGCACCAAGGCTTACAACCAAATTTTGAACGACTTTTTTTGATCCATTCAAACTACCTTTGAGAGGCGTTAGCATAAAAGTATGCTGTTTGAATAAATGTTTCTGCGCCCCGGCAAAACCGATCTTCTCGGTTCCAGCCAACGGATGTCCGCTGATATAGTTTACTTTATTTTGAAAAGGCTCAATCGCCTTGAGGAGTTCTTTTTTTGTTCCGACAACATCCATTACCGTTTGCGAGCGATTAACCATGCGACAAATTTGCGGAGCAAGTTTGATGCTGGTACGAATTGGGGTTGCCAGAATGATGATGTCGGCCTGTTCGATGCCATCCTTGATGGATCGGACGGTGCGATTGACCGCTTTTTTCTTCAAGGCGGCGGTCATGATCGAATTCTTGCTGTCATACCCGATAACTTTAGCGACCGATTTACTGGCCGAGAGATCGTAGGCGATTGATCCGCCAATCAACCCCAGACCGATGATAAAAACATTTTTATGCTTCAGATCATCCACAGGTTCGCCCAACCGCGTTGGCGATGTTTTTGATCTCAAGCATCAGGTCGGCAAATTGGTGCGGGTAGAGAGACTGCGGGCCATCCGACATCGCCTCTTCTGGATTGGGGTGGACCTCAATGATCAACCCGTCCGCTCCGGCGGCGACGGCTCCCTTGGAGACCGCTCCAACAAGATTACGCTTGCCGGTGGCGTGCGACGGATCGACGACGACCGGGAGGTGACTGAGTTCCTTGACGATTGGGACCGCCGAGATATCAAGAGTGTTGCGCGTATATTTTTCAAAACTGCGGATACCCCGTTCGCAGAGCATCACATTGGGGTTGCCGTTTGACAAAATATATTCTGCCGACATGAGCCATTCTTCGATGGTTGACATCAAGCCTCGTTTCAAAAGTACCGCCTTAGTCGTTTTTCCGACCGCCTCCAAAAGAGAGTAGTTTTGCATATTGCGGGCGCCGATCTGAAGGACATGAGCATAAGATGCGACAAGGTCAACAGTGTCGGGAGAAATAACTTCGGTCACAATTGCCAGGCCGAACTGGTCTCCCGCTTCACGAAGAATTTTCAGCCCTTCTTCGCGCATACCCTGAAAGCTGTAAGGTGAGGTGCGCGGTTTGAAGGCACCACCACGCAAAACTTTGGCCCCCGCTTTGGCAACCGCTTCGGCAGATTTCATGATCTGGTCGCGGCTTTCGACGGCGCACGGACCGGCCATGACAATCAATTCATTCCCGCCAACCTTTGTGCCGTTGAGAGCGACGATGGTCGATTCTTTTTTGAATTCGCGGCTGACCAATTTAAACGGAACCAGTATCGGGACGATAGATTCGACACCGGACATCGCTTGAAATTCATCAGGATCAACCTTTTCGCCATTTCCAACCATGCCGACGATAGTTTTCTGTTCACCGCTGGAGAGATGAGGCTTGTAGCCCATCACTTGAATTTTCTTGATGACGGCACTGGTCTCTTTGACGGTCGCCTCAGATTTCATTACCACGATCATCATTCTATTCTCCTTTTGATAAATCCGGCCTCAGTTTTTTTGTCGCACCGAGGTACTGATGTTTTATTTGATCCTGCGTTTTATCGGTATTGACATGTATCAAAATTCTTATAAGCATTGGCATGGAGTTAGGTACTTTGATCTCACGGGCGCATAATAGCGGCACCTTAATCAATCCCATGTCGCGGGCGGCGTAGGCCGGAAAGTCGGCATCAATATCGTCGGTCGCCGTCAAAAAGATGCTGGCAATATCGGCGGGGTCGATCTGGTTTTCCTCAATCATCCGTTTCAGAAGTTCCTGCGTCGCCGTCAGGATTGCCTCGCGGCTATTTTCGGTGACACTGTTGGCGCCTCTGATGCCTCGCGTTCTAACCATTATCCAACCCAGTCCTTATTTTCTTAATGAATGCCACAGCCGCATCAACTTGTTTCTTTTTGGTTTGCTCTTTGCGCATAACGTCGATTATGGCACTACCGATTATGACTCCATCACAATGACGACTTAGCTTTTTGGCCTGACTGGGGTCTGAGATACCAAACCCGGCGCAGACCGGGATCGGGCTATCTGCCTTAACTTGTTTTATCCACTTAACCAGGCTGGGTGGCGTTTCTCTTCGGGCTCCGGTGACACCGGCGACGGTTACGAGATAGACAAATCCCTGAGCCTGCCTGACGATCATCTTTTGGCGCGATGCGCTTGATGTCGGTGCAAGCAGGTAGATGAGGTCGATATTTTTGCTATCTGAGATAGCTTTCACATTCTCTTTTTCATCCGGGATAATATCCGGAATAATAGATCCCCTGACACCGACCGCAGAAGCATCTTTACCGAATTGAGTCAGGCCATAATTTAGAATCGGGTTGTAATAACTCATGACGACTAAAGGAATCGAGATTTTTCCAACTAAGCGGTCGAGGAGGTCGAAGGTTCTGGCGACATTGATGCCGTTATTCAAAGCAACTTCAGAAGAGAACTGAATCGTTTTGCCATCCGCCATCGGATCGGAGAAAGGGATTCCGATTTCGATTATGTCTGCCCCATCTTCAGAAAATCGTTTTACCAACTCCACAAAGCTGTTTGGGTTAGGATAGCCGGCGGTGAGAAACGGCATCAACGCTTTGCGCTTATTCCTGCTATTTTTGGCAAAGGTGTCGGCCAGCGCACCGCTTCTTTTTTTCGTCACTATGCTTTTCATTTGGTCGCTAATTTTTTTGAGATGTCAGACACAATTTGGGCAACTTCGGCATTCGCCATATCTTTATCACCACGACCAGAAAGATTGATTACCAAAATCGAACTCTTTTTCATTTTTCGCGCGACCTTTTTGGCATGGGCCAGAGCGAAGGATGATTCCAAAGCGGGGATGATCCCTTCGGCTTGGGACAGCTCGACAAACGCTTTGAGTGCTTCTTTGTCGGTGATTGATCGGTATTCGACCCGGCCTGAATCCTTGTACTGGCTATGCTCCGGGCCGACTCCGGGGTAATCCAAACCGGCGGCGATGGTATGCGTCATCATGACCTGTCCGTCATTATCCTGTAGCAGATAGCTAAGACTGCCATGCAGAACGCCGGGCCGACCCAGGCTCAAGGTGGCAGAGTGGCGCTGGGTCTTAAGACCATCACCGGATGATTCGACGCCGATAAGTTTGATCTTTTTGTCATCGACAAAGGGGTAAAACATTCCCATGGCGTTACTCCCACCACCGACGCAGGCGATGATAGTATGCGGCAGTATTTTCTCAACTTTTTTAATCTGTCGTTTGGTCTCCTGCCCGATGACTGACTGGAAGTCACGCACTATGTATGGATAGGGGTGAGGGCCAACGGTTGAACCGATGATGTAATGAGTCGTGGCAACGTTGGTGACCCAATCACGGATCGCTTCGTTGGTGGCATCTTTCAATGTCTTGCTTCCGGAATCGACCGGGACGACTTTGGTCCCCAGTAAATTCATGCGCAGTACGTTAGGAGCCTGACGCTCCATGTCGGCTCGCCCCATATATACGGTGCATGCCTGACCAAACAGGCAAGCGACGGTGGCGACAGCAACTCCATGCTGGCCCGCTCCGGTTTCGGCGATGATGCGCTTTTTCCCCATCCGATGCGCCAGAAGACCCTGACCCAAGCTATTGTTTATCTTATGCGCGCCGGTGTGGTTAAGGTCTTCCCGTTTTAGATAAACCTTGGCACCACCCCACTTGTGGGTCAACCTTTTTGCATAATAAAGCGGTGTCGGACGACCGGCGTATGTTTGCGATAAACGTTTTAGTTCATCCACGAACGATTTATCTTTTTTGGCACGCTTGAATTCGGTTTCCAATTCAAGCAGGGCGGCCATCAGTGTCTCGGGGACAAACCGGCCGCCGAACTTTCCAAAGTAGCCTAATTTTGTCGGCTGTCCCACGCGCGTACCTCTTCTATGAATTTTTGCATCATCTCTTTATCTTTTTTTCCAGGGGAGGCCTCGATACCGCTTGAAACATCAACCCCATACGGTTGGACCGCATCCAGAGCATCTGTAATATTTTCCGGATTAAGCCCACCGGAAAGGATTACGTGTGAAAACGCTTTGGCTCGGTTGGCAACGGCCCAGTCAAAAGTTTCACCGGTGCCACCCGGCTGATCGGCGACATAGCTGTCGAGCAAAACGTATTTACTCTGATACTTGATAACTTTTTCCAGGTCCGATTCATCTTTGATGCGGAAGCTCTTGACCGCCGGATACATCAGCTGGTTCATATACTCAATTGATTCGTTGCCGTGTAGCTGAACGTAAGTGAGGTGGCATTTGAGGGCGATCTCCACAACTTCTTCAACCGGCTTGTCAACGAAGACTCCGACGCGGCTTATGATCGGAGGGAGGCGGTCGATAATGTTTCCGGCAATTTCCGGGCTGATCTGTCTGGGGCTCTCGGCAAAAACAAAGCCGATCGCATCGACTCCCATATTGATGGCCGAGCGAGCATCGTCAAAATTTGTTATGCCACATATTTTTATTCTGGTCATCGGATCGCCTCCCTGCGTTCCAAAAGGTTTCTGATTTGTTGGGCCGGGTCGTTGCTGGTAACGATTGATTCTCCGACCAGGGCGGCAGAAACTCCATGTTTCTGCACAAAGATCATGTCGGCGGAGTTATGAATGCCACTCTCGCTGATGATTGCAATTTCATCTCCGATCATTTTGGCCAGATCGGCGGTTGTCTGTAAACTTACGGTAAAGTTGTCCAGATTGCGATTGTTGATGCCGATTATTTTTGGGTCAAGCAGTAAGGCGCGTTCCAATTCGCTTTCCGAATGAACCTCCAATAGAACCTCCAGCCCGGCAATCATGGCGATGTCGTATAGCTTTTTCAGTTCGTCGTCGGTCAGGATGGCGGCGATCAGCAGGATAGCATCCGCTCCGATTTTTCGGCTGTCCCAGATTTGATATTCATCCAGAATAAAATCTTTTCGCAAAATTGGAATATCAACCGAAGCTCTGGCTTGTGTCAGATCGTCAACCGATCCACCAAAAAAGTTTTCCTCAGTCAGTACCGATATGGCCACAGCACCAGCTTCCTGATAAATTGTCGCCATTCTTACAGGATCAAGATTGATATTCAGATCACCTTTGGACGGGGAACGTCTTTTGATCTCAGCGATGATTGAGATCTCAGACGATGCTGTCAAGCTTTTCCATAGACTGCGTACCGGGGGCATCTGGGTGGCGCTGGCTTTTGCATCAGCCGTCAGTTTGGCCAGATCAAGCTGGCTTAACATCTGCCGTTTATGGGTGATAATTTTATCAAGCATTGTCAAAACTCTGGGTGAATTCGACAAAGCTGTCGAGCATCTTTGTGACATCCCCGCTGTCAATGGCATCAGAAGCGATCTTCAGACCTTCTTTAAAATCATCAGCTTTTCCGACAAGGGTCAATCCGGCGGCCGCATTGAGCAAGACGGTGTCACGCATCGGACCGCTTGCACCACCGAAGATATCACGCGTAATGGTGGCATTGTCAACCGCTTCACCACCAGCTAAATCTTTTACATTACAGGGAGCGAGACCAAGGTCAGACAGGCTTAGCTCAACTTTGCTTAATTGACCATCTTCAAAAAGACAGATGATATTCTCCCCGGCGGTGGATAGCTCGTCAAGGCCGCTTTTGTTATAAACAACCATCACCTTTTCAAGCCCCAACTCACCGGCGGCACCGGCCAGCTTGACAACATACTCCTCGGCAAAAACGCCAATTAGTTGATGCGTGGCGCGGGCGGGATTGGTCAGCGGACCAAGGAGGTTGAAAATTGAGCGGAAAGCTAACTCACCCCTTATCGGTGCAACCTGCTTCATAGCCGGATGCAGGGATGGAGCAAACAGAAAACCTATGCCAACTTCGTCAATCGCCCTACCCGATTGTTCGGCACTTAATCCGATATTGGCACCCAAAGCGGTCAGAAGGTCGGCTGATCCGGACCGGCTGGAGACCGAACGATTGCCATGCTTGCCGACCGGGACCGAGCAGGCGGCGATAACGAATGATGTTGTCGTCGAAATATTGAAAGTTCCGGCACCATCTCCACCGGTTCCACAATTGTCGAACAGATATTTTTGATTGTGTGGTATCGGCGTCGCCTTGTCACGCATCATCCGGGCCGATCCGGTAATCTCCTCGACAGTTTCACCCTTCATGCGCAGGCAAGTTAAATATGATGCTATCTGTACCGGCGAGGCCAGCCCCGACATGATTTCATCGGTGACGATGCAACTCTCTTCGGCACTCAAATTCTGACCGTCAAGTATTTTGTGTATCGCCTCGGCTATCATCTAATTCATCCGGCCTGTAGAAAGTTTGACAAAAGTAGTTTGCCATGCTTGGTTAAAATTGATTCGGGGTGAAACTGCACCCCTTCGATTGGCAGACCCTTCATTTTTACACCCATAATTTCGCCATCTTCGGTGTGGGCAGTCACCTGTAAATTATCCGGCAATGTCCCATCCTGAATAACCAGCGAGTGATAACGGGTTGCTTCAAACGGTGATGGTATGCCATGAAAGATTCCATCGCCGGTATGGTAGATCATCGACGTTTTGCCGTGCATCAGCCGCTCGGCACCGGAAACGGTCGCACCATAATGATGACCGATACA
>JAUUYJ010000358.1 GCA_030588275.1 Candidatus Zixiibacteriota bacterium
ACTGCTGTAAACTTTCAATTATCTGACTGAGCCGCCTATTCAGCAGTTCTCGTCCAATCGTCCCAACCGAATCTTCACCCGGGAAATCGATATCTGCCTCGATCTCAGCCAAAAGCCTGACAATTTCATTCCGCAAAGATGTCACATGCTCACCATATCCACCCAACAAGTGGTCGCGGGAATAGCGATAGGCCAAATCGGTTTTAGCGGCAACCATTTCGGCCATCCCCTCTAATCGGGTCAGGTCGGTTCCATGATTGACAAATCGCCTCATCGAAAATTCACCCGGTTCAGCAGGACGGCAATTTTCTAATAAGATGTTATCCAATAAGTTCTTAAGGACGATTTGACCGGCGTGGCAGTAGATCTCGACCAAATCTTCCCCGGTATAGCTTTTCGACGCAGGCATATAGACAGCCAGCACTTCATCGAGTGTTTGCCTGTCATTATGGCTGATGATCCTGCCGAAACGGAGGAGATATGGGGTTGGTTTTGAGTTTTTACTGTTTGGGGTGAATATTTGCGCTAAAATCTGCTTCGCAGAAAGCCCGGAAATCCGAATAATTCCGATTCCTCCCGGGCCGGTTGCGGTCGCTATCGCCGCTATCGTGTCGCTCTGATTAGTCGTCACATTAAATTATCCGAGCGGGTTTTGAAACAGGCGACGCCTGTTGCTCGACCCGCTATGCCGTCTCGTTAGTAAACCCCGCTTATCGGGGCGTTATTGCTCTCCCTCAACGACGACCACGTCCGTTTTCGCTGCCTGGCGCTTTTTAATAAAGATTGTCTCCAGGAGGGACAAAATATTGAACCCGGTCCAATAAAGAACCAGCCCAGCCGGGAATTTCATAAATAACCAGCCAAACACCAACGGCATCATATACATCATCATCTTGTTTTTCGGGTCGGTCATGGTCATTTTCTGCTGAATGAACATCGTTGCCACCATGATAATCGGCAGAATATACAACGGATCGGCCAGCGACAGATCGGTTATATATCCCAGAAATCCGGCACCCCGAAATTCAATCGTCGATTTGAACACCGAGAAGAGAGCAAAGAATAAAGGCATCTGCGGCAGTATCGGCAGACAGCCGGAAAGTGGATTCGCCCCGGTCTGCTTATACAGCTTCATCATCTCTTTGTTGAGTCGTTGCGGATCGTTTTTGAATTTCTCCTGCAATTTCTTCTGCTTCGGAGCCAAATCTTTCATCTTAGCCATGGCGATAGTCTGCTTACGACTCAGCGGATAAGTGATCAGCTTTATCAAGAAGGCAAAACAGAGAACAACCAGACCATAGTTCGGGAAAACAGCATGAATCTTGGGCAACAACCAGATAATGGCGATTGAGAACGGTTTGATTATCGGCCAGCCGAGGTCCTTCATCCCTTCCAGATCGATGTCGTAACTCTTGAGTGTGCCATAATGGAGCGGCCCGGCGTAGAGGGAGAAGGAATCGGCGATAGCACCGACCGTTTCGACCCGCATCTTGAGACCGGTGGTTAACTCCCGTGCCTCATACGATTCCCCATTTACCTGAATATTATTGATCCGGCCACGGCCAACCATCCCCTCGGCATCTTTTCCGTTGGAGATCATCACCGCCGCAAAATATTTGCTCCGCAGTCCCACCCAGGAACTACTCCCATCCTCCTCAACTGACAGGATACCATTCTCAAAGTCATCAAACTCGACCAGCTCGTTGGCGATGCGGGCGGTAATCTTAAAATGATCGTAATCGTCACCCAGTTTTGGCTCGGTGGCAAGGTTTGGAATAGACCAATCCAAAAGGTACGAAGTTGCCTGTCGGAATCGATCAAAACCGTTGACAACCAGTTCAAAGCCGATATCGTATCGGTCCGGATAGATGGTAAATTTCTTCTGAATCAGGCCACCCTCGGAATCGGTATAGCTAAAGGTCATCGTCCGGGGAGAATCGGTTTCGCTTAACTCAAACCCAGGCCGATCGCACGAGAAGGCTCGCCCGGCCAGATAACCGGGATGCCCCGGAATATCTACATTAGGAACAATTTGGTTTGGATCATTTATTAAAACGACATGTCCAGAATCGCTATAATCATATTTTTTGAAAACGATCTTCGATATCCCACCCCCATAATTAGAAAAGGTCAACTCCACCAAAGGGGTATTGACGACGTATGTTTCACGAGCCACGGTGTCACCCGGAAGGATTGATTCAGCCGGTATAATCGCTTTTGTGGCAGTAGTTTCGGTTTGTGCG
>JAUUYJ010000254.1 GCA_030588275.1 Candidatus Zixiibacteriota bacterium
GCAGTATCACTTGATTTGTCGTTTGTTATTACCGGGACTGCAGAGGAAATCTGTGATTGTATCCCCGGTGATGCCAATAATGATGGTGCAGTTAACGTCGGTGATGCTGTGTATATGATTAACTTTGTCTTTAACGGTGGGCTTGGTCCGCTACCTTATGCTACATGTAGTGGTGATGCCAATTGCGATTGTCAGGCGAACGTTGGAGACGCTGTGTACATCATTAGCTTTGTCTTTAAGGGTGGTCCGCCGCCGTGTGATTGCCAAACCTGGTTATCACTTTGCGGTCCTCCATTATTCAAATAAGATTTAGTTGAGGATGGTTAGGTTGAAACCGGCTTGCATCGCGCAAGCCGGTTTCTTTTTGGACTTTTTTATCAGTTACTAATTATTACTAAGGTTTGTTGTCATCGGAAACGTACCAGATTGGGATGGGTGAGAGATATTATCGGCTAAAATTATTTTAATCGGGACCGAAATATCTCAAAAAAAACACTTGTCAAAGTTTAACAAATTGTTAAATTTGCCGATGGAAATTCAATTCTTTGCTGAAGGAGTAGTAAGTTATGGCTATGTTTATTACCGATGAATGTACCGCCTGTGGGCTGTGCGAGCCGGAATGTCCGACGACGTCGATTGCCGAAGGTGATATTTATGTAATTGATGCGGCAACCTGCAATGAATGTGATGACCAGGATGATGGTCCTCATTGTGTGGCCGTTTGCCCGGTTGAGTGTATAGAAAAAGCGGGATAAATGTTTATTCTTAAAAAACCGTCTGTCTTTCGGCAGGCGGTTTTTTTTTGTGCTGATTATGCGGAAATTTGAAATTAGTGACAAATATACGATGGCTGATCTGGGGCTTGATATTTTCGGTGATAGCCTGGAGGAGCTGTTTATCTGTGGTGCCGAGGGTATGTTTGATATTATTCTTGGCGGGCGGCAGGTCGTCGTTGACAATCAGATCGAGATAAAAATCAGAAGCAAAAGTATTGAACAGCTGATGGTTGATTGGCTTTCCGAAGTGCTCTATCTGTTTGACGCTCGGCACCTGATAGCCGGTAGCTTCGCTTTGAAGATTAATAAGGCCGGTCCTGACTTTTTGTTACAGGGGAGAATAGGGACGGCGCGGTTCGATCCGCTCAAGGATTGGGCGGACTATGATATCAAGGCGGTTACCTATCATCGACTACGAATAAAACAACAGGATAAAATGTATCAATGTCACATAGTCTTTGACTTATGATTAAGATGGAAAAAATTGGAGTCGGTGTCTGGGAGGTTCCGATCGGAAGCTATCCGGGAATGCGTGTCCCGGCTCGAATATTATCGTCTGATAAACTGATCGGTGGCATTGATGACAATGTCATCCGGCAAATAACCAACGTTGCAACCTTACCCGGAATCGAAAAATATGCTATTTGTATGCCGGATGCTCACCTGGGGTACGGATTCCCAATCGGTGGGGTGGCTGCCTTTGATGCCCGCGAGGGAATCATTTCGCCCGGAGGAATTGGCTTTGACATAAATTGTGGCGTCCGTCTCTTGAAAACTGACCTTATGCTGGATGATATCAAACCTTTCATAAAACGGCTTGTCGGCAGGATGTTTTCCAGTATTCCTTCAGGTGTGGGCAAGGCCGGGATTGTTTCTTTGAACAAAGGGCAGTTTAAGAATCTTATGATCAACGGTAGTTCCTGGTGCCTTGCCAACGGATATGCCACCGATGATGACCTTGTTTATACAGAGTCGCAAGGACGGATCGAAGGGGCCGACCCAACTTCTGTCTCAGAGAAGGCGTTTGATCGTGGTCTGTCCCAGCTTGGAACGCTCGGATCGGGGAATCATTATCTCGAAATTGAATTTATCGGGCCGCGTGGTTTGATCAACCCGGAGCTTGGAGCGGCGTTTGGTCTTCGGGATGAGAATCAAGTTGTCATAGCGATTCATTGCGGTTCACGTGGTTTTGGACATCAGATTGCCACCGATTATCTCAGGCTCTTTAATCAAAATTCAGGCAGTTATGATTTTAAAATAAACGACCGGCAGTTAACTGCGGCACCGATCAACTCACCTGATGGTGAAGCATATTATGGAGCGATGGCTTGTGCCGCCAACTGTGCTTTTGCCAACCGACAGGTTATTGCCTGGCAGGTGACCAAAGTTTTTGAGCGGGTCATGGGAAAGTCGGCCATGCAGATGGGGTTTAAGACGATTTATGATGTGGCTCATAATATTGCCCGATTTGAAACCTACAAAATTGACGGACGAGATAAGAAGGTCTTGGTTCATCGTAAGGGAGCCACGCGGTCATTCGGTCCGGGGCATAAGGAATTGCCCGCATCGCTTCAGAAAACAGGTCAGCCGGTAATTGTCGGAGGATCGATGGAATCCGGATCGGCTCTTTTTGTCGGGACCAACCTGGCTGAAAAGGATTATTTTGGATCAACCGTGCATGGAGCCGGGCGGGTGATGTCGCGATCACAGGCAAAAAAGAGGATCAAAGGGGACGATCTGATGCGGCAGATGGCTCGCCGAGGGATCATGGTTAAAACTGGGCATATGCGAGGGCTTGCAGAAGAAGCCGGATTTGCCTACAAGGATTTAGACGAAGTCTCTCAGGCTGTAGATAATCTGGGATTAAGTCGTCTGGTGGCAAAATTTTCTCCGATTGCCAACATAAAAGGTTGATTCAACCGGACCCTTTCGATAATATTATTTCTATTGTATGATATCATGGAATAATTGCAGGCGGGGTTATTTGTTTTTGATATAAAAAAAGAGGGTGCACTCTGGTTGGGTAGAGGGGGCTAGGAAACTACCCAGGGACAGCAGAATGTCACCCTCGATTATCTTTATTCCGGTACAGTTAATTACAGCATTTAAAAAATATATGTCAATAAAAAAATAACAAAATAAAAAGTTGCCATGATCAAATCATCCGTTTGAAAAAAAATGATTTCATTTCCCGGCTTTTAATACGAAACGATTTTTATCGGAATTGAAACGCGAAACAGATCTTCGCGCTGAACCTCAAGGGTTAGACTGCTATATATCGGTTGGTCGGAAATCTTATCCTTCACCGGACGAACCTCAATTTCTATCTTCTCATATCGGCCCAATGTGAACCGTTCCTGTGACACCGTTAATATTTCATCATTGTCAATCCGAAGCCGACACTCTGAGTCGGTGACAACCAAATTTTCGATTGTAATAATCTGAACCTCTTTACCGGGGATGAAGGCGACTGAGACGGGGCTGATGCGGATTGTTACCGGCAACTGTGATGCTACCGAAGTAAAATAGATTGACTGTAGAGAGTCGGTGGGGTAATCGGTCATCAGGCCGATCTCACGATTGGTTGTTCCATAGTAGGTCTTGCTGTCAAATGAGATTTTAATCAGTTTAGTTTCGCCGGGTAGGATTATAATTGGCGTTTCCGGTAATTTGGTGCAATCGCAGTCGGCGTCGAAATCAACAATTGTAATCGTGTCGGGGTGGGGATTAATAATCGGGAAATGGTGCGTAACGATACAATCTTTGGGAACCGCTCCAAAATCCCAAATTTGCTGGGGGAGGATAAAGGAATTGGTCGTGGGGGGATACTCAATAGTTTCCTTTTTGCTGTCGCATCCAAGGGCAAAGAGCAACAATGCAATAAATATTAGCTTCTTCATTGTGCAAAAACCTTCTGTCTGGTTGAAAAACCATGCTCATCCATCCATTGATCCGAAAAACATTTTGACAAATAGCGAAAGGCGGAATCGGCAAAAATCATGACGACAACGTCATCTTTTTTGAAACTGACGATCATCTCAAAGGCGGCAAAGGCGGCTGTCCCTGATGATCCGCCAGCCATGAATCCATGTTTCCCGGCCAGATACCGGGTAGTCTCAAACGAATCTTTATCTGATACAGTGACCACATCATCAATTATATCAGGGTCAAGCGCTTTGGTAACCATATCAGAGCCGA
>JAUUYJ010000213.1 GCA_030588275.1 Candidatus Zixiibacteriota bacterium
CTGTTTGGCAAAATTATCGGGCTGACATTTATCGCTGTTCCGGTTGGGTATTATTTGTACCGAATTTTCCACCTCAATGAGAGTAAGGGAATTCGAGACTGTCTGGTGATGGTGGCCGGGTCGGTAACGCTTGGATTGATCTGGTGGTTGGCCGTTTATCGTCCCAATGCTATAGCAGTGGCCGGGTATGTCGGGGAGCAGGCTGTGGGGCTTTATGGTCTGCCGGAAGGGTTGACAACTTTCTCAAAGTTTATCTGGAAGTTGGTTTCGTTTGGAAAAGAGTCTAAATTTTTCGACCGGATGCCGGTCATTTCGGTTGGCGCCGTTTCAGCTTTGGTGTTAATCGCCAGCCGGTTTCTATATATTCGAGAAGCAAACGAAAATGGGAACAATCAGATTGATGAAGCGGAGCGCTCGCTTGAAAAAAATGCTCTGTTAATCATCGCATCGTTCTGGCTGGTTGGTACCTTTATTGGACAGATGATCTGGAATTATCAGCCGGTTCGGTATCAGACCGTTTTGATCTTTCCACTGGCCTTATTGACCGCGCTGTTTTTGACATGGCTGAGAAACATCCCGGAAAAGCTTAATTTGTCAAATCGTTCTCTTCTGTTTAACATTGTATTGCTGGTGATTTTGATGATCGCTATCTATCAGATCGTCGGCGCAATTATGATTTCTTTTGATCATCAGTTTTCATTCAAAGAGAATATCTGGCCTCTGTTTTTGGGCTCGCTGATTATAGCGATTAGTTTGTACATAATCTCAATCAGACACCGGTCGGTTATTTTGAATTGCCAGGTTTGGTTCAAAAAAAGAAGGCTGGGGCAAATTCTTATCGTTTCCGCGTTGGGGATATCCTTGACGGTTCATTGTATGAATTATATCAAATGGTCGGAGACGATACTTTTTACCGGTTATGATGCGTCGCGCGATCTGGGTCAGATTTTGTCTCCCGGTGCCGTTATCTCCGGACCGTTTGGACCGGTTCTGGTGATGGATAATGAGCTTGACTGCATCGTTCATATTTTTGGGACGAGTCGTCCCGATACTCTTCTGTTTAAAAAATACCCGATAACTCATTTGGCTATGGAAAAATCGAATTTTGATGCGGCTGAGGTTATCTACCCTGAGATTATGGGGAAGGCCAAAGAGGTTTGCCATTTTTACCTCAATTGCCGTAAGATTACAATCTATCGTATCGCCTATCTGACCGGAAACTTGCGGGCATCCGATTATCTGATGTCTAATTTTGAGAAGGCGGTCCGGTATTATCAGCTTAGACAGGTTGATGAGGGTAATTTATACCTCAATAGGTTCCAACAACTGAACCCGGACAACATGCTGGGGAATATGCAAAGTGGCTTTGACGCTTATAACAACAAGAAAGATTATGACTTGGCAGTAAAGCTATTCAAGCGGGCGGCCCGGTTCTCACCGACCGATTTTTATGTGCATTATTTTTTGGGCAAAACCTATATTGCTTATGGAGATTCGCTTGATAATGATTCCCTCCGAAGGCTGGGCCACAGGGAAAACGAGCTGGCAGAAAAATATAATTTAGGATATCTTGATTTTACCGAATTTGACGATTATGTGTATAATGATACCGATGAGGAAGCTGTAGATGAATCTGCCGTGGAACAAGAACCGGCCCCGAGTCTCGATAATAGTCCCGGCCTTTAACGAGGAGGGGAACGTTGAGGAGTTGTGCCGCCATTTTGAAGAGATGGGCAAAGCGGCCGATTTCAGCTATGAGGTTGTTATTATTGATGACGGCTCAACCGACAGTACTCCGGATAAACTGACTCGTCTTAAAACGGAATATTCGTTTCTAAAAACGGTGACCCATAGGTGTAATCGTGGATTGACCGACGCTCTCAAAACCGGATTTGCGACAGCTTTGGGGGATATCTTTGTTTTTTATCCTTCCGACTTGCAGTATCTGCCTGAAGATATTCCGAAAATGATCGCCAAAATTGACGAGGGGAACGACCTTGTGACCGGATGGAAACAGGGTAATTACAACAAACAGTTTATCTCCAAAATATACAATGGGCTGTCCCGTCGGTTGTTTAATCTGAAAGTGCATGACCTCAATTCGGTCAAAGCGTTTCGCCGGGAGGTTGCCGAAAATATATTCCTCAGGCAGGATTGGCATCGGTATATGGTCCCTTTGGCGGTTGAAAAAGGTTACCTGGTTGATGAAGTTAAGATGCCACTTTATGATCGGAATTCGGGCCAGTCCAAGTTTTCCGGTAAGTGGCGCATCATGATCGGATTTTTGGATCTATTAGCGGTCAAGACACAGATTAGCTTACTGCGCAAACCGCTTCTGTTTTTTGGACTGATCGGTTTGATCCTTATCGCAAGTGGTATCGTCGTTGGTCTGGTTGCGCTGTATTTCCGTTTTGTTTTGGATACCGGTCTCCGGATGCTATTGTATCTTGTCATCCTTCTGCTTGTTTTGGGTGGGTTATCGTTTATTCTCGGATTTTTGGGTGAGGGATTGACCGCTATCAGGGAAGAGGTCTCCGGTTTGCGAAGCAGTCTGGCCCGTCTGGAAGCAACTCGCAAGAATCAATCCGAATCGGACGATTGAGCGATCCGGTGAAGATTGTTGTCATCACTCATAATTACATTCGCCGTGAGGGTGATCTAACCGCCCTGTACCTGCATCGTCTGGCTTCCGGTCTGATTGCTAAAGGATTTGAGGTTACGGTTGTTTGCCCGTACGCTCCCGGGCTATTGCGGGAAGATGAGATTGACGGGGTTAAGATAAAGCGATTCGATTATTTTTGTTCCCGCAGTAGGCCGTTAGTTTATACCGGAAATATGCACCAGGAGGTGGCCGGTTCGATTTGGGCCAAAGTTGTTTTTGTCGGATTTCTAATCTCATTCTACCGCTTTGCTCTCAATGTATGTCGGGAAACCGACCCGGATCTGATTTGGGCCAACTGGTGGATACCACCCGGCTTGGTGGCCTCACGCATCGCGCGAAAATTACGCATCCCGTTGGTGATATCATCGCATGGAACAGATATATCATTATTAAGAAAGTCCGGCCTGATCGGTTTCTTAAGCAAATTTGTTTATTCTCGAACCAGACGGGCAACGGTGGTATCCAGTTTTCTAAAAAGTAAACTTTGCAAAAACGTTGGGAGCATTCCGGCTGACAATGTTGCCGTTATTCCGATGCCGGTTGGGATGGCCTATTTCCCACGAACCGATCTGCCGGATAATCATGCCCCGGTGATTCTTTCGGTAGCCCGTTTTTCACGACAGAAAAGGCTTGATAATATTCTGGCGGCGGCTCGGCGAATTGCTTCAGAAGGGATCGGATTCAAAATTATCTTAGTTGGCGAAGGACCACTTGAGAACGATTTGCGAACTCTGATAGAAAAATACAATCTGACTGAGAGGGTTGAGATGATTCCGCTCGTGGCCCAGCAAAAATTAGGGGAGCTTTATCGGCAAGCGGATGCGGTTATTTTGGCTTCTGAGAATGAAGGATTTGGATTGGTCTTAGTCGAGGCTGGGCTGACGGGGAGACCAGTTATTGCGTCCCGTTCGGGTGGGATTACCGACGTCATTGTGCATGACAAAAACGGACTCCTTTTTGACGTGGGGAATATTGACCAACTGACCGACTGCTTACGAAGCATCATCACCGATCCGGCTTTGCGCCAGCGGTTGAGCGATGGTGGGTATCAAATAGCGAGTGAGAAATTTTCGACGCCGGTATTGGTCGAGAAGGTGCATGATCTGTTTCTCAAAACGGTGGCTGAATTCCGAGAAAATAGTCAATGACCCGTAAGAAATTTCTGAAAATTGGTTGGCACGTTCTACAGGTTGTTCTGGTTGGGCTGATTTTTTATTTTCTTGGTCGGCAACTTACAGCCAACTGGGATCAAGTCAAAGAGTATGAATGGCGCTTTAATTTTTTGACACTCTTTGGAGCCTTATGTTCGGTGTTGGTCGCTTTCTTTTTGTTTTCATCCACCTGGCGAATGATTATGACAAGCTTTGGTCGTTCGGTCAGCTATCGGGCCGCCTTTAAAATTGCCTATCTGTCCAATCTGGGGCGGTACATTCCGGGCAAAATTTGGCAGATGTTTGGTCTGATTTACCTTTCCAAAGAGGAAGGGATATCAGAAGAGGAGGCGGTGACATCGTTTGGGCTGACACAAATATTTGCTATCCCGTCTGGTCTGCTCTCCGGTCTGCTGTTTCTTTCGTTTGATGATCGCCTCATGGCTAAATATCAGGATCAGGCGGTAATAACCGGAGGTTTGGCTTTAGTCGCGTTGGTAATATTTCTGATCTCGCTTTTGGTCGTTTTTTTCCCATCGGTTATTGAGAAGATCGCCAACAAGGTATTCAGATTGATAAGGCGAAATGAGATCAGTCTGAATATGAACAAATCGCTTGCGGCTCGGATATATGGTGGTTATTTTCTGGCTTGGAGCGTTTATGGCTTTTCTTTCTGGTTATTTCTCAATGGGATAACCGTTGTCGAAACCGAACTGCTTCCAATGGCCGGTCTGTTTATTATCGCATATCAGATCGGGTATATGATGCTTTTTGCGCCGGGCGGTTTGGGACCTCGGGAAGGGGTTATGACAATTCTTTTGACGCCGATATTTGGCGTGGCGGCGGTAGCAATCCCGATTGCTTCTCGCCTTTGGCTTATTGTGGCTGAGGTTATCTCGGCAGTGATTGCGTTGACTATAAAAAAACGGAGTTGACGGTGGGAAAA
>JAUUYJ010000020.1 GCA_030588275.1 Candidatus Zixiibacteriota bacterium
AGATCATGACAATGACGACATCCAAAGTACTTCGAATACCAGGGAAGGTAAAGTTTGCCGACTCTTCTGTTAAATGCGAAGCCATTTGTCGAAAGCGGACATTCAAACCAGACTCTCTTACCCCCATTCGGCATATCAGTCCAGATTATCCGAACCGGACATAAGATATTCTCCATATCCTTTTTTCTTCCATACTCGAAATTGACGATGATATCCCGAATCAGTTCGTCTCGGACAGTATGGATAATTATCAACTTGTAGATATGTCCCTGCCTCTCCGCTTAGAAAAAGCGCGAAGCGTTTAGCGAGTTTGTTAGCGGCTCGATAATCTTCGCGTGGTATCGCACCGTTATAACCGCGTGCGTCGGTTTTTACCGGGCAGGCCGACTGACAATTGAACTGCAAGAAGTTTTTGTAAAAATAATCTCTTGAGAATTTATATGTCAAAGAGGGCCGACATCACTCGGCCCTCTTTGTTACCTTTGCATCTATAAAGTTATTTTGCTGACAAATATTCAATGCTTATGTTTATATTTTTCAAACAACTCTTTATGCTTATTATTGAGATCGACCTCTGCCCCATTGATGAATTCCAGAATAACACGGTGCCCAAGGTGATCCATGATGTCTCCCTCAGAGACAATGATGGTCGCTTTTTTGCCAACTTCAAGTGAGCCGAGATCGTCTGAGACGCCAAGGATTTCGGCTGTCGAGAGAGTGATCGACCTCAACGCCATTTCAGGCGACAATCCGAAGGCAACCGCTTGTCCCGCCTGAAACGGTAAATTCCGTACCGATGTGGCAGAGCCATTTGACAGGCAGAAATTAACTCCCGCCTTTTCCAAAAGGGCTGGCGTTTTATACGAAAGGTCATGCGGGTCATCTTCGCGAGCCGGGAGGGACTGAACTTTGCGAAAGATCACCGGGATGTTATTTTCAATGAGCAACTGTGACAGCTTCCACGCATCGGTACCTCCGACTAAAACCATATTCAGTTTTAGATCACGGCAAAAATCTACCGCCTGCTCAATTTGCCTCGCATCACCTGCATGCACAAACAATGGCATGCGCCCTTCCAAGACCGGGATCATTGATTCCCAACGCCCATCTTTTTTTATCTCAGGATTATCCTGTCTGGCTATTTGATAGGCACGAGCGTCATCAAAAAGTTGGTGCAGTAGTTTTCTGTTCTCGGCCATATCCTTTTTCTGATCTTCAGCCGATTTTTCCACCCACCATCCGGTCGAGATGGACGCCTTCGGCCAGTTTAAATGCATCCCAAGAGAAGCTTTTTCGGTCGCATCTTCAATGGTCCAGCCATCAAGATTTATTAGACTTGATTGCCCGCGTAATAGTGATCCACCCGGAACAACCAACACCGTCGTGATACCATTTGAACGAACCGATGGGATGATCTCCGAATCAGGATTATACGCCGTGGCCGATTTGATATTAGGGTTAATGCCACCTACTTCACGCCTGTCGTTGGTTGCGCGGACCGCTCCAATCTCAGTTAGACCGATAGAGCTGTTGGGCGCGATCAATCCCGGATAAACTATTTTTCCGGAAACGTCAATTATTTTGCATTTTTCCGGTGGTGTAATATTTTTGGCAATCGCCGTGATCCGCCCGTTTTCAAAGAGGAGATCGGTTTGGGGCATAACACCGTTGGAAACGGTCTGTAAGTCTCCTCCCTTAATTAATATTGGTTGACTCTGTTGAACTGCTGGGATGTAGTCATGTGCATACACCGTTGATGCGAGTAAGATCAATGCTACTATTGTAATATGCTTCAACGCCGAAACTATCCGAGTGAGTCTCATTTTTCACCCCACTTCTTTGAACTGCTACCAGTATCAGAGCTGTTTTGTTGAAGCAGTTTCTGAATCAATCGGTTTTTTTCCTGAGCAATTTCCTGTTGCATCAAACTGTCCTTTTCAATACTGAAGTAATTTTTGCCATCGATCCAGGTCTCTTCGACGCGAGAATAAATGGACAATGGATTCCCATTCCAGATAACAAAATCGGCATCCTTGCCCTCGACCAAACTACCAACTCGATTATCAATCCCAAGTTGTTTGGCCGGATTAATGGTGGCCAATTTGATCGCCTCCTCTTGTGGCATATCGTTGTACATCACAATCTTGGCCGCCTCAGTATTCAGGCGACGAGCCAAGTCGGCGTTATCGGAGTGGACCGTAGTCAGCACTCCCCGCTCGACCATCAAACCGGCGTTGTACGGAATGGCATCATAAACTTCAAATTTGTATGCCCACCAATCTGAAAAAGTGGTCCCACCCGCTCCATGCTTTGCCATTTCATCCGCTATTTTATATCCCTCAAGAATATGGGCGAAAAGTTCAATGGTAAAACCGTACTCTTCGGCCAGCCGCATAAACATCAAGGTTTCAGCCTGAGTATAGGCATGACACTGCACCAACATCCGATTGTGTAGAACTTCGACGATGGCATCAAGGCGAATGTTTTTTCGAGGTGGAACAGTTTGGGATTTATTTTTTTTGCTGAGACTATTGTAAGCTGACCAATCTGCCTCATACTCTAAAGCGGCCTGAAATTCGTCCCGCATAATGGTTTCAACACCCATGCGAGACTGGGGATAACGGATCTTGTATTTTTCACCCCAGTTGCTTTGCTTGACATTTTCTCCAAGGGCAAATTTAAGCATGATTGGGGCATCGACAATCTTCATCTCTTCAGCCGATGAACCCCAGCGCAACTTTATTGCCTGACATTGACCGCCAATCGGGTTGGCCGACCCATGCATCGAAAGGCAGGCGGTAACACCTCCGGCTACCTGACGATAGATATTTATTTGATCTGGATTAATGACATCTCCGATTCTGACCTCCGAGGTTACGGCATGCGTCCCCTCGTTGACATTGCCGGAAACGGCAAGATGAGAGTGCGGGTCAATTATTCCCGGGGTGATATGCTTGCCAGTCGCATCAATGGTTCTGATGCCTGAGGGAGCGGTTAGGTTATGCCCTACTTTGGCGATTTTGCGATCGATAATCAGAACGTCAGCATTATCCAAAATCCCGGCTTCATCGGCGGTCCAAACCGTACCGTTTATGAGCAGGACATTTTCTGATTTTGGAAGAGATTCAAATCCAAACGATTTATTTGGATAAGTAAGGTGAGCAAAGAAAGGCGCATCATCATCCTTTGCCTCATCTGCATCATTATCTTCTTCCGCATCCTTTGCATCATTACTGGATGGGCCAACGTATGTGGCAACCCAATCGGTTAACTCCCCTTCAGGGTTGGTCATTTGACCAATAATCTTCTGCTCCAGTTTGCGACCGGTGAAGCGGTAAAGACCAGCCCCTTCGGTAGAATCAATTGCTACGGCGAAAGATATTTTATTCTGGTCACTCTCAACCTTTTTAAGTTTTGATTCCCATTCCCCTACTTCCAAGGTTCCACTAACCGAAGGGACGATACCGGTGAGAATGAAGTTAAAAGAGTCATTCTCAATTCTAAATGAATAGTTTCCAGCGAAATCAGTCATTGGGATTGTCTGGAATTCATTCCTTGAACCGGCCACCCAAGTGGAATAGATGTCAACCTTCTTTTCAAAGATATCGCCATCACATATAAAGAAATTGGCCAGCTTCCCCTTTTCCAATGATCCGGTACGGTCTGCCAAATCGCAAATTTGCGCCGGGACGCTTGTTAAGGCGGCTAAGGCTCCTTTTTTTGACAAACCTCGCTTGATCGCCTGACGCAGATTTTTCCAAAATTTGTCGGTATCCTTCATGCGGCTGGTTGTTAAGGCAAACTTCACACCATTCTCTTCCAGTCGCGCCAGATTTCCCGGAGCCGTTTCCCAATGACGCAGTTGGCTCAACTTTAGATCATAATCATCTTCAAGCGTTTTCACTTCGGGTGCTTTCGGGAAGTCGAGAGGTACGATTAAGAGTTGACCCGTTTTTTTGAGATCATCCATACGAGCATACTCGTAGCCGCTGGCCAGCGAGATAAACTTAAGGTTGAATTCTTCTGCTATGCGTGCAATGCGTGAGATCGAATGAACATCGGTTCCGCCATCAAAAAAGAGGACTTCAGAATGAACATTAGCCAGCGCTTCAATAGCGGCATTAAATTCGGGAAACTGCTGGTTACCGTTTTTGTTGTGAGCATCATGCGCCTTCTGATACCAATCAATGTCATAAAACATCTGGCGGATCAGGGCGATCCCCCCCATCATTGATTCGGGGTAATCCTGCTTTGAGTTACCTTTTTTGAATGACAAAAACTGCGAACCATGCGGAACAAGCAATAAATCGTTCGGTAAGCCTTCCCCCAACAGGGTGACAAACGAACGCCCACGGAATATCCCATCTTTGCGGACCGAATGAACTGTAGTAAAACCAAGTTTAAGAAGCTTATCAGACTCTTTTTTTACCGGTTGAAACTGGTCGGACCAGTTCTTTTCGGAATGGATGGCATCGTTCCAGGCATTACCACCAGTACGATCTCCGAGATATTTTGGAGAATGATTGCGATCACGTTTTACTTTAGCCTGTTTTTTGATCCCATATTCGGTATAGGGATCAATGAATCCGGGGTAAATAGATTTCCCGTTAAGATCGATCAGAAAATAATTATCCGGGATTGAGATATTTTCTCCAACTCCGACAACCAGACCATTGTCAATCAGTAAAGTACCATTCTCAATCGTCTCATCAGGTGAGACGATAATACGGGCATTGATAAAGGCTCGCGCCTTTGGCGTTTTGTCACGCATCCCGATTTGTGGCGAGGTCTGGGACATTACTGAAGAACCGCTCATTATGAGAAATGAGCCAATTAAAATTGAAGCAAATATTTTTGTGAGGGACTTTGCTTGAGGGCAACATCTTATCCTGATTTTCATACCGAAATCCCCGTTTGCAGGTTGTGGGTTGTAGAAAATATAAGCCTCAATATAAACAGGATAAATCCAGTTTCGCAAGCTCTATTAACATAGACTGGACGTTACTATCGGCGCATTGGAATAGTTGAGCATTATAGGAAACTACTTAGTATTACGGCTTTACCAGATGTCAATATAGTGGCCACACGTCAGAAGTTGAACCGGCTACCAAAATACGGGATACCATATGAAAACGCAATAACCTGGCTTTTTACCCATTATATTAAGTTAGCTGGTACAAATGACTCGACGCGTTTTTCTCTCGACAATCGACAAAGTCACAGCAGGTATGGCAAACCCTTTTAAATGCTCTGAAGTTATGTAGCTTTATTGATGGAGATAGATGATCAGGCTTGGCTGGCTCAATTCGCAACAGGTCGGTACTTAAGTATTTTTTATTATCGTCCGGGAAAACGGTAACCACAACTGCATCGGGAGACAGCATGTTTTGAACCATTACGGCCGCGAGGAAATTTGCCCCTGAGGATATTCCGACCGCCAATCCCAGTTCACCGGCCAGCTTTTGTGACATTATGATGGCATCTCCATCGTCGACATCAACGACCTCGTCGAGCTGATCCAGATCGACGATAGATGGGATAAATTCATCAGATATCCCCTGTATCCGATGAGTTCCGACTTTCTTTCCGGTTCTCAAAGTTGGCGAATTGGCCGGTTCCATCGGATGAATCTTTATATTTTTTTTGAGAGACTTAAAGAACTTCCCGACCCCCATAATCGTTCCGCCAGTACCAATCCCGGCCACAAATGCATCCGGCTTATAATTGTTATAATGAAGTTGCCACCACATTTCCGGGCCGGTCGTTTCCTGGTGCGCCATGACATTATCGATGTTGGAAAATTGGCAAGGCAAAAAACAGTCAGCATCTTCGAGGGCCATTTTTTCAGCCATCTCAATCGATCCCAAAAAACCACCCTCATCCCGCGTTACCGGACGAATGACAGCTCCCATGCTTTGAATCAGTTCGACCCGCTCCCGGCTCATCCAGTCTGGCATAAAGATTGTTACCGGATGCCCCAATGCTCGACCAATTGCAGAAAAGGAGATACCGGTATTGCCGCTGGTCGCCTCGACAATCCGGTCACCTGGTTTCAGCCGTCCATCTTGATAGGCCATTTTGATAATATGGAGGGCCATGCGATCCTTGATACTTCCAGTCATGTTGAGATTTTCTGCCTTGGCGAAAATTTTCCTGTTTCGACCGTCAAGTTTGTAATTTATTTCAAGAAGTGGTGTGTTTCCGATTAGATGAGATAATGAAGATATTTTGGCATTATGGTTTGACGTCACGATTTCCTCCTTCGTCTGGCCGCCATTGTAATAAAAACAACCCGCCAATGCAAGGGGATTGGAAACCATTCCACCTTTATATTCATGAAATTGTATAAAATATTTATTGTTAGGTGGAGAATTAATCGATAGTTTGTGGTAACTTGATCTGGAAAATCTCAACATCCAGTGACTCAAAACTGGAGTGACCGATGAGGCATACTCAAGCATTGCTTACGATTGTACTTTTTATCAGCTGTCTCTCATATCTTTCCTGTACCGATTCGAAAACTGAGAAAGAGCCTGAAATCGCTTCTTATCTAACCGCGAATATTGGCAAGACAAACATCACCCGAAGCGGCCAACCGATGACCTATGTTGGTCAATCGCTTTTTGAGTATATCAATGGTGGGGCGGAAATCTATCACGCCTATCATTTTGTCGATGTCACGACAGCCTCTTATGATAAAGATGGAACCGAAATTATGGCCGACATTTATCGCTTTGAGAATTCAGATTATGCCTTTGGGCTTTATAGTTCTCTCCGGCCTGAGAAGCGTCAGACAGTTGCATTGGGGGTTGATGGTTTTTTCTCAGAAACGACGATCGATTTTGTCGTGGGAAAGTTTGTTCTGAAAATTTACGGGTATGATAAAACCGCTGACACAAAATTGGCCGTAAATATCATTGCCGCTGAATTGGAACAATCACTTCCCGGGACCAGATCAATTCCTGAAATTTATGGCAAACTACCGGTTGAGAACAGGCTCACAGGAAGCGAAAATATGCACGCCGTCTCTTTTTTGGGGATTAAGGGGATGGATGAGGTTTACTCTTGCCGTTTTGCTATTGAGGCGGATACGGTCGAACTGTTTATTCTCAAAGATCCTGACCATGCCTTGCTTAGTATAATGAAGGCCAAGGCCAAATCGGATCAAAATTCGACCGACATTTTGACCTCGTTAGGTCTTTCAGAAGAATCATCTACAGTTATGATCGACCCCTATTACGGAAATATTGTTCTAAGTAGTAACAACTCATTATTAATGGGTATCATCGGTTACAGCGACAAGTTAAAGCTATTCTTCAGTGCTTCGGTTTCTTCTTTGAACTAACTATAGCAGTTTTTGCAAAATAAATGGGCCGCAATCAATGGATGAATGCGGCCCAGATTGTACCGGTCTTAATCAGGCATACATCGCCTTCAATTCTAAAATATTACTCGGAATGTTGACCGTTTTTGAGCAACTGGCCACGCATACCCGGCACGAAACGCAATTTGCCAAACCGTTGTCCGATGGTATATCATTCAGAACCTGTCGGGCATGGTGAAAATTGGCGTATCCTGCGGCATACATGTGTGTTCGCATCATGGTTGGAACGTCGGCATCTTCCGGGCATGAGGTCAGGCAATCCTGGCATTGGTGGCAAAACCCCACACCAAGTTGGACATTGCTATCGGACAGGAGTTGATTCTCTTCGTCTGAATATTCCAGATTTTGGGCGACCGAAAAATTCTCGTTCATATGTTGATAATTGTCATACCCCGGTATGCAGGTCGTTATATTCTCATTTTGCATAACCCACTTCAGCGAGGCAACATTGACCACCGTAGAGTTGTATTTGGCGGCCTGACCGGCTGAGAATCGTGAACCTCCCGCCTGCGTTTTCATAGCAACAATCCCTATCCCTTTGCCATGGGCTTTTTCGATAGCTGATAAAAGTTCTTTGTTATCAGCCATTGAGACGTTTATGGAAGTTAGAACAACGTCGTAAAATTCTGTTTGGGCGCAGTTCTCGATCAATTGGGCCATATTTTTGTGGGTTGAGAATCCGATCGCTCTGATCTTTCCCTTCTTTTTTGCTTCGGTCATTCCCGCCATAATCTCTTCGTTGTTGATATCATCTATAGATGCCACTGAATGGAGGTAAAGGATATCGACATAATCCATCTGTAGCCGTTTGAGGCTCTCATCCAAGGCGATAGCAAACTCCTTTTCCATATCCCCTTTTTCAATCCGATTGCGATGTCCCCCGTGCAGTATTTTGGTGCTGATGTTAAGCTTAGCTCTGATCCCCATTTTTTTGATAGCTTTTCCCAGCATCGTCTCGTTTTGACCGGATTGATAATAGGCGGCCGTATCAATATGGCGCACACCAATATCGTACGAAGCCTGAATCAGACTGGGGTTTTTGGCATTCATCGCTCCCATACTGACGATCGGGAGTTTTATACCGGTTCGTCCCAGCGTCCGGTAAATAATTTCACCCGGTTTCTCATCCGGTTTGCCCTGGGCCAGCGCTCGCGCACCCGGTACAACCATCAGACCAGTAGCGGCGGCTGAAGCCAACGTGGTTGACAAGAAATTTCTCCGGGATATCTCTGACTTCGCTTTACCCATGAATCCTCCCATATTGCAAACCGTTCAATTATTGCCTGATTTATAGTTTACTACCTAACTTCATTTTTTGCAATTGTTGAATCCTCAGCCCCGGTGGAATCAGTAGATAGTAGTCAAGTATTAAGACCGGCTAAATCTCATCCTCAAGGATATCAAGATATTTATATCCGGTTCCGGTGATAAAGATAACAACCTTATCTGAATTTTTGATAAAACCGGTTTCCAGGAGCTTCCTAAAGGCGGCCAGAGATGCTCCCCCTTCAGGTGAAGAGAAGATCCCTTCTTTGGTGGCCAGCACTCGGGTCTCGTGCATGATTTGAGCATCATCAATGGCGAGAGCAATTCCGTTACTATTATATAGAGCCTCAAGAATTAAAAAATCTCCCACCGCTCCCGGTACGCGCAGGCCTGCCGCCAATGTGACCGGGTTTTGCCATTCATCGGCAACCTTATCTCCCCTCTCAAACGCTCTGGGGATCGGGGCGCACCCGGTTGACTGGACCGCAACCATTTTGGGACGCTTACTATCGATAAATCCCATCCGCTCCATTTCGTCGAATGCTTTCCACATACCGATCAATCCGGTCCCTCCACCGGTCGGGTAAATAATGACATCTGGCAAAATATAATTAAACTGCTCGGCCAACTCGTACCCCATCGTCTTCTTCCCCTCGATCCGATACGGCTCTTTGAGAGTTGCTATCGAAAACCAACCCTCCTCAGCCGACAGTTGTGCCGCTCGTGCTCCGCAATCTTTAATCGTTCCGTCAACCTGCTCAATTTGCGCACCATGATAAACGGCATCAACCAAAAACGGTTTTGGAACATCACGTGGCATGATAATTTTGCATTCGATGCCGGCACGGGCCGAATAAGCGGCCAAAGCCGACCCGGCATTTCCAGCGGTCGGAATAATCAGCCGATTCAGCCCCAGTTCTTTGGCTCGTGAAACGGCCATCCCGAGACCACGAGCCTTAAATGATCCGGTCGGGTTGGTTGTTTCATCTTTAAAAAAGATATTTGCACAACTCAGTTCCGGGCCGATCCCTTTCGATGGAATAAGAGCTGTCCCTCCTTCGCCAAGGCTAACCATGTTCTTGCGTAACTTAACAGGCAGAACCTCTTCATATCTCCACATCCTCCCAGAACGGCCCAATAGGGATGCCGGAGTCATAGTCGAGGCCGCTTTTTGATAATCATAATCTATCAGTAACGGCGAGCCACAACCGCAAAGCGATTGGATAGTGTCGATCTCATATCTCTTATGGCACCGAGGGCAATAGATGTCGGTTACCGTTGTTGAAGTATTGGGGTGGCTCATTTTCTCCATCCTTTATTAACGCTCCGTTCTGGTCGATAAGGTTGATAGATGAATATATATATTTTAAGCAGAAAATATCAGCTGAAATCGACCTTTCGATCTAATTTATCTGGCCGGGAACATATTTGGGTCCATGATCATTATACATGTTGACAGATAACGAAAGAGAACTATATTTTAATGCTGTATCGACAGTTACGGTTTCTCACCGCCCTGTTCCTGTCTTGTTACTTCATTTGAATTTTCTTGATCCGGAGGATTGATGCGAATTGGAACATTTCTATTAATCACGATGATGTTGCTAACCGTTTCTTCACAAGCCGATTTCAGTACATCCAAATCATTTGAAGAAGTGCGAAAACAATCTCAGATTGCTTTCCGGCAATTACGGGGTGATTATCATCATGTAAAAACATATCAGGATAGCGATCTACCGACCCGTATTTTTGGACAGGCGTTTGGCTTTGGTGAGAACCCCCAAAGTGCGGCAGAAGGATTTGTTGCTCAATATGCAACCGTTTTGGGTGCTGAGTCAGCCGACTTGATCGCGGTCAACCGGTTTAATAAAAGTTTGGCAGTACAGCCGGTCATGTACGACCCGGGTACCGACAGTTATAAATTCAGCCTTGTTTATTATTCACAATATCGCAATGAGATTCCAGTTTTCAGATCTGAATTGCGGTTACTGGTTCGGGAGATGACCGATTATCCGGTTGTTCTGGCTGTTTCGACAATTCGCAACCTGGGTGATTTTCAACCCAGCGATAAAAATTCAGTCGATCATAAGATTGGCTTTGACGCCGCTTTGGCCGATAACCCGGCGTTGTCCGATTTTAAAAATGCGGAAACGGTTATCTGGGCCGGGATCGAAGATGAGTACGCTCTCCCCCGTCTGGCGGTTAGCTTCACCGCATCAAACGATTTTCCTGAGAAATGGGTATATGTGACAGATGCCTTTTCCGGAGAACTTCTTTACAAAGAAAACCAAATTATTTTTGAAGATATTTCCGGAAACGTCTCCGGTCTGGCAACCGATGGATGGGGGGCCGATATCTGCGATGAAGAAGTCTCCATGCCAATGCCATATGCGCGGGTTGTCGTTGATGGCAGTACCACAATTTACGCTGATGAAAATGGTGATTACAGTTACAGTAATTCAGGCACCGATCCTGTCGATCTGGCTTCGATGGTATGGGGAGAATTCTTTCGGGTAATAAATTATGCTGACGATCAGACCGAATTATCTCAGACCGTTACCCCGCCCGGACCGGGCGATTTTATGCACAACAATTCCAATGCTGACTGGAAACGGGCTGAAGTCAATGGTTACATTCATGCCAATGTCGTACGTGACTATACGCTGACCTACAATCCGTCCTACCCAGTCTTATCCGGTCAGACCGAATTTCCGGTTTGGGTTAATCGAACCGATGGATACTGCCCCGGCAATGCCTGGTATAATGGGAGCTCAATCAATTTTTGTCAGGCTGGATCAATTTATCCCAACACCTCCTTTTCGACCATCATTCATCATGAATATGGTCATCACCTGGTCAGTACCGCCGGTAGCGGACAGGGACAGTACGGCGAAGGAATGAGCGATGTGATAGGTCTTCTAATAACCGATGAAGCGGGAACCGGTTTCGGTTTTTTTGGTAGTTGCGGCTCCCCGTTGCGTTCGGGAGACAATGGACTTCAATATCCCTGCGATGGAGAAATACACAGTTGTGGGCAACTGATCTCAGGCTGTGTTTGGTCAATTAGAAATGAATTAATCATTACCTACCCGGCCGATTATCGCGATATTCTGTCAAACCTGGCAGTTAACGCCATTCTGTTGCATACCGGAACACAGATCACTCCGCAGATCACTATCGATTACCTGACGCTAGATGATGATGACGGCAATCTTTATAACGGTTCTCCCCATTTTGACGAACTGTGCGCCGGGTTTTCCGATCACAATATGGACTGTCCCGATTTAATCCCGGTTGATTTAATATTTGACGATTTGTCCGATGTCACCTTTGGAGATGGCAATGATATTCCGGTTGCGGGTGAGACGATTGAATTTGTTTTGTCGCTTGAGAATATCGGTCCCAGTGAAATTACCGATGTCAGCGTGGAGCTTTATATTGATGACGGCATCATCAATATTCTTGATGCTCAGTCGTTTATTGGTACGATTGCGTCCGGCGGAACGGCTGGTAACAGTGGCGATCCGATCAGCTTTGAAATACCGTCTAATTACTCCTCCCGGGTCGATTCCTTTTTCCTGATAATCACCTGGCTTGATTTCGGCGAACCGGGGATTGATACCGTCATTCGCGTCAATAATATTGGAGCAACACATATCCTGTTTGTTGATGATGATAACAATGCCGGTGTCGAAGATTACTATGCAAAATATTTTGATTCAACCCGTACCCCGGTTGATGTCCGAAATGTCGTTACAAGCGGATCGCCCGATTCTGCTTATCTGGACCCATACGACATGGTTGTCTGGTTTACCGGAGGGGATCAGGCGACACCGTTGAACAGTACGGAAATTTCGGCCTTGAAAGGTTATATGAATCGTGGTGGTAACCTGTACTTAAGCGGACAAGGGATTGCCGCACAACTGGACAGTTTTGACCCTGCCTTCTTGAACGATTATTTGAAATCAAGTTACCTGAGCACCGGCGTTGTCCCATTACTCTTTGGTGAGGCCGGAGGAAATATATATTCATCAGCCGATACGGTTGTCATTATCAATTCTGGAGCGGCCATCTTGAACGCCCCTGATCATCTCCTGGCGGTTGGTGCCGGAATTCCTGAGCTGTCATATTTTGGGACATCCGATTTTGCCGCCGTTACTTATTCCGGAGGCGACTATAAATTGGTCTTCAGCGGATTTGGCCTGGAAGTGATAAAAAATGGTGACCCCCGTTTTGTTGATCAAACCGAAACGATGGTCCGGATAGTTGATTTCTTTAATTTCCAGACCCCGTCACAATATCCGGAAATTGCAAACCTATCGACCGCTTCGGCAAATTCACTCCGGCTGGTTGATCACACTCCTGACATTACCTGGGATTATTTTGATGCCGGATCGGCTCCTCAGGAGATTTTTCAGGTTCAGGTTGATGATGATGGAAATTGGGACTTTGTCGGTATGTGGGATTCAGGACCGATTGTTTCTTCCGCTACCAGTATTACCTATGATGGTTTTGGGTTACTCGATAGCGAAACGTACTTTGTTCGATCACGAGTTTACAATGGAACGTTATGGTCTCCTTGGTATTTCCTCACGATTCGTCTGAATAGTCCCCCATCATTTGTGAGTGGAATGGAACCAACCAACTTGAACGGGGCTACCGCAACACAGCCGAACTTGAGCCACAACGGCGCCCCCGATGCCGAACATGATCCGCTCTTTTATACCTACGAACTTTATTCTGACTCCGATATGGTGACGTTGGTAACCTCAGTCACCGGCGTGGAAGCTCCGGCGAACGTTGCCACTTCGTGGCAGGTTGACTTACCACTTAATGAAGATGGGATGTATTTCTGGCGCGTACAGGCAACCGATGGATATGAAATCGGAGACTGGTCCGGGCTGGCTGGATTCTGGGTTAATGCCATAAATCAGGAACCAACCCCGATAAATCTTTTGTTACCTGATAGTGCTTCAGTTGTGCCAGAGGGAACCCCTACCTTGACCTGGGAAGTCTCAACCGACGGCGATTTGTATGATGAGGTCACCTATGACTTGAAGTATTCCACATACATATCGTTTTACGCTCAAGTCAAAGTTAACGGCTTAACCGACCCACAATATACTCTCCCCGACCCGATTGTTAATGGGGAAACATATTACTGGAAAGTTACCGCCAAGGATCTGTTTGGAGCGACTTATCAGACGTCAACCTTTACTTTCACTTCAACGCTGGATGGGGATGCTAACGGTGATGGGTCGGTCAACGTTGGAGACGCAGTCTTCCTGATAAACTTTGTTTTCAAACAAGGTCCGGCTCCCGATCCGTTATTGTCGGGAGATGCTAACTGTGATGCCTCAGCCAACGTTGGAGACGCCGTTTATATTATTAATTTCGTCTTCAAGGGTGGCCCGGCTCCGGGAACCGAATGTAACTAAGAACCTTGTAAAATAATGTTTTCCTAAAACGGCGTCGTCCAGATCGGCGCCGTTTTTGTTTTACATGTCATAATTTTACGGTTTATTTTGTGAAGTGATACGATGGAAAGTCGTTATTGACTCACCTATCGTCATTTAGGCTAATGTTTAGCGCAGAGAGACTGCTTCCAGAAGATTGAACGAGTTTTTCCTGACGGTGTATTCGTCATACCGTTCCGAATAAAGCGGTTGTCCTAATCTGTCGAGATATTCAACGAGGATATCATATTTACCCACCTCAAGCTCAAAATCACCGACAAATATTTTCCCCGGAAGCAAACGGGAACACCTCAAATCGGCCGCCTCACTTACTTCAACGACAGCATCAACCGCCATCTTCTTAAGCCACCCACCCAGTCCCCCGTCGTCAACTTTCTGTTTTGTGTTGTGCGCGACAATCCCTTTTCCGATTGACCGAGCCAACGTTCGCAGATAGATGATTGATTTTTTGGCTTTGAAAACATCCTCCGCCACCAGGGCGACATCTTCTAAAACTTGAAGTTGACCGACCTCTTTACCGTTGATGACAACCCGGATTGAAGTTACATCTGAGAACCGCTCAACGATTTTGGGTATAGCAAATTTGAAGTAATAATCTTCGGAGACCGGCATCGGAATCTGCCCGTACTCGGCATTATCAAGCCCCGGTTCATCAATTAATATTTGGACCAAATTAAGATCCTTATCGGTCCGAAGGCGCAGATTGAATGCTTCCTTGACTGGTGACAGACCTTGCAGAGCGACGATACTGAGTATCGCCTTTTCTTCTGAGAAATACTGGACATCCGGCATTTCAAACGGATAGATATGCGGTTGTTCGATAAAAGCCCGCTTCATCAGATCCAAGTCAAGCTCGGCATCATCATAATTGCCGTCGGCGGCATACATATGCATGCTCAGGTAACGGGCAAAGGCATCATTATTGAAGCGTACTTCATCAGCCTGATAATTGATCTGAACGCGACTACTGTCGGCCGCAATTTCATTATTAAATGATTCAGCCGCCTCGCGGTATTTTCGCTCAAGCTGTTCCAGCTTTAGATTGGCCCGTTTAACCTCGACAAACGCCTCGTCAAACTGTTCCAAAGCGAGATAGCTTAAACATTTTATCAGGTTGCAGTACAGAATCTCATAATCTTCGCCGGTGTATTCCAGGGCGTTATCGTTGAGTAAAACCGACGCGGCCGCCTTTGAGATTGATCTGGTAAACAGTTCATCGGCCGCATCTTCCGCTTCGCTTAGGCGTTGATTGCTGTACTCATACCGGGCGGCATAATGATTTGCCAACCCGGCATCAATGAAGTATAGAAAGCGGTCCTTTTCGGCATATTTATTCTGCGCCTTGGCCGCCTCAATCATAACCACGACGGTATCAAATTGACCCGCCTGTAGTTCCACCGTGATCGGTTCGTAAAACCCTTTTTGAGTTCGAATAGAACTACATCCGACAACAGCGACGATCAATAAAAGAAAGACAAAGCGCATCAGATAATAATCTGCCGTGCTTTTGGGATTTCGTTTTACCACTTGGTTTTACTTTTCCCAATCTCTTTTTTGATCTTCTTGGAGCCGATCCAAACCTTTTCGTTGGTCTCGACGTTTATCAATTCAAGATCGGTTTTGTAGAAAACAACCTTGGTACCACCCAATTGATCCTCGATTGACTTAATTGCACCGAGAAGAATGAAGTCCGCACCGGTTTCATTTCTAATTTTTTTGATCGTTTCCGGCGAGGCAAATTCTTGCTGGTCAAACCGCTCCTCCCGGACATCGTTTCTTTGCGTTGGGCGGGCGACGAATCTGATCTGACCGGAATTAATAAGCTCTCTTTCAAAGTCGGTGGTAAAGGTTTCGGTGTCGATATGTTCGCTACTACGATTACGAATTTGACCAACCGTCACAACCGGCTTGGCTCCCTGGGCCAGGACATAGTCGCTCAACCATACCCGCCCCAAACAATCAGAAATCATTTCCTGTGAGACCAGCCGGGCATCGGTATCATTCCACTTCCCGCTCAAATCGGTTGTCGTTTCCGGGTCTAACCGATAAACTTTTTGAGCTCCACCGCACCCCAAAAGCAGGGATAAAACAATGGCGGTAAGAATTAATTTTTGCATAACGCCTCCATATTAAAAATATTTCTTGATCTTCACACACAGAACCTAAATCTCTTTTCAAAAGATATTCGAGCCACAAGTTCAATCAACTAAATTATTCAATCATTTTAGATTTATCGGAATTTGATCGCGCAATATTATCATTATTTTTTACCAAGATGAAACCTTTCATCCATAAAACCGTCAATTGGAGTTGACAAGCAATGTAAAAACTAACTGGTGGATAGGGTCAATTGATGAAAAAGTTATTTCGGAAGAAATGGTTCTGGGGTGTCCTGATTGTTATTGTCGTTGGATCAGTCGCAACCATTCAACTCAACCAATCGGGCAATGACACGACACAAGTTCAAGCCGACCTGGCCAAAGTTGATGATATTTCTGAGATCGTGACAGCTTCCGGGCGAATTCAACCACAAACTAAGGTGAACATCTCTGCTGAGGTAACCGCTGAGATTATGAAGCTTTATGTTAAAGAGGGTGACTTGGTTGAAAAGGGACAGAGCTTGCTATTACTTGATAC
>JAUUYJ010000050.1 GCA_030588275.1 Candidatus Zixiibacteriota bacterium
CTCAACCAATCGGGCAATGACACGACACAAGTTCAAGCCGACCTGGCCAAAGTTGACGATATTTCTGAGATCGTGACAGCTTCCGGGCGGATTCAACCGCAAACTAAGGTGAATATCTCAGCTGAGGTAACCGCAGAGATTATGAAGCTATATGTTAAAGAGGGTGACTTGGTTGAAAAGGGACAGAGCTTGCTATTACTTGATACCATCCAGCTTAAGGCTGACCTGATTCAAACCCGCTATATTCTGGACGAAATGCAGGCTCGGGAGGCCGGAACGCGCGCCCAACATGAGAAAGAAAAACTGGAATTTAATCGTCAGGATGGTCTGTTTAAGAAACAGTTGATTTCGGAAAATATTTACAATAATGCCAAATACACTCTTGAAAGTGCTCTGTCGCAATATCAAGCGATGTCAGCACAGGTGAAGACGGCGCAATCACGAGTCGAGAAGGCAGAAGACAACCTGACCAAAACGATGATAACCGCTCCGATGAGCGGCGTGATTACCTTCCTTCGGGCCGAAGTGGGTGAAATTGCTCAGGGACAGACCGCTTATACACAAGGGATAACCTTAATGACCGTCTCAGATTTGTCGGTCTTTGAAGTCGAAGTTGACGTTGATGAAACCGAAGTGGCTCGTGTGTTTATCGGACAAAAATCAGAAATTAAAGTTGATGCCTTTCGGGATACAACCTTTGTCGGCGAAGTGGTAGAAATCGGTAACTCGGCTAAAGTTGTCGGCGAGGGAAGCGAAAATTACTCGACCAATTTCTTAGTCAAAGTGCGTTTTGTCGAAGCTCATCCCGGTATCCGACCGGGCATGTCCGCTTCGGTAGATATTACCACAGATTTTGCCAGCAAAGCAACGCTGATTCCATATGCCGCCATCGTTACTCGTGAGTTTGATCCGGATTCGCTGATCGCTTGGGGTCTCAGGTCTGATACGAATGCCGGGCAGGTTGAAGAATCTCTGTTGGCTTATGCCGAGAGTAGTGATGATGAGTCATCCGATGAGGAAAAGGCGATCAAAAAAGGTAAAAAGGAAAAGGTAAAACTATCCGGCGCATTTGTTATCGATCAGGGTAAGGCTAAATTTATCGAAGTAATAACCGGTATCGCCGATGATCGCAATATTGTTGCCCTAACGGGCATTACCGTTTCGGATACGGTCATATCCGGTTCTTATCAAACATTGCGGAAGATTAAATTCGGCGATGCCGTTGAAATTGATCAATTCTCCATCGAAAAAATGGAAGAAGATAATTAGGCGAATATCGACCAATGATTATTATCACTCTCATAAGAGAATCAGTCTCTGCCCTGTGGGCCAACCGCCTCCGCTCATTTCTGACCACCGTCGGGATGATCATGGGGGTAACCTCGGTCATTGCTATTGTGGCAACAGTTGAGGGGATGCAAAAGGGGATTGAGGATATCTTCTCGTCGATGGGATCAAAAACTTTCATCGTTTCTCGTTTTGGGTTCAATATGACCTGGGCGGAGTATCTTGAATTATTAAAGAGGAAAAAACTGACGCGTGGCCTGATCGAACCGATCAAGGAAGGCTGTCCCGATTGTGAAGAGGTTGGAGCTGAAGGATATGCTTCTGACCACCTCAAATACGGTGCAAAAAAAATGCGCTGGGTTGAGATACGGGGCGAAACGCCCAACATCCTGGCGATGCGAGCCCTTGACGTAAAGGTTGGGCGGTATCTATCGGATGAGGATGACCGTCGAAGGCGTCAGGTTGCATTTATCGGAGATCTGGTTTACAAGAGGTACTTTGAGGAACGAAATATTGACCCGATTGGTGAAGTCATAAAAATCGGTGGGCGCCAATTTACCGTAATCGGAGTCGCCGAAAAACTGGATAATGCCCTGGTTCAGGGAGTCGATGAATTTGTTGTTATCCCCCTATCAACGCATCAAAAACTTTATAAACAACCGGGCAATCCGGTCAATCTAATTATCAGCTCCAAAACGCTTGATCGACGGGAAGCGGCGATGGATCAGGTTCGGGTCGTACTTCGATCGGCTCGTCATGTTCCTTATGATAGCAAAGATAATTTTGCCATGTTCACGCCGGATATGATCCTCAGTTTTATCAATGATTTCACTCTCGCCTTCCGAGCCGTTATGATATCTCTTCCGATTTTGTCAATCGTAATTGGTGGGATCGTTATCATGAACATTATGATGATCTCGGTTACCGAACGGACCAAAGAGATCGGGATTCGAAAAGCGATGGGAGCGAGACGCCGTCATATAATGTGGCAATTTTTGTACGAATCGACGGTCCTCTCCTTGATTGGAGGTCTGATCGGAGTTGCCCTCGGAGTTTATTTGGGAGAATATATGCTGGTCCATTGGATGGATATTTACACCACCCCAACGACAATGGCAATCGGATTGGGATTTGGAATCTCAACCGGTGTCGGCCTTTTCTTTGGAATATACCCGGCCATGAAAGCGGCCAAACTCGATCCGATAGAGGCATTAGGTTATGCCTAAGTGGATAAAATCAATGGCGGAATTACAGGAGGGGATCTGGCTGGCAATTGATTCTATTCGATCCAATAAATTCCGAAGCTTTATGACGATTTTGGGTGTGATGATCGGCGTTGGGGCGGTCATTCTGGTCAACACAATTATGGATGGTTTTTCGGCCTATGCCGAAGCATCCATTGATAAAATTGGCAAAGACGTTATGTATATTCAGAAATGGGATGAGAATACTGACTTTGACAACTTGACCGACCAACAACGAAAACGCAAAAACATAACGATGGATGAGGCGTATGCCATTCAGGAGATGTGTCCTTTGGTACAAGCGGTCTCCCCTGAGAAAAAAGCGTTTCGTAACATCGCCGTTTATCAGGATAAGCAGATAAGAAACCCGGACGATTTCAGAGGATGCTGGCCGGAGCAGGCTCTGGTCACCAATCGGGAGATTGAATTTGGTCGCTTTATTGATGAGGGAGATATGGCCCGTGCCGCAATGGTTACCGTTATTGGGCCGGATGTGGCTAAGGCATTGTTTGATGAACCGGCCGATGCGATCGGCAAAGAGATTAAAATCAATGGCTGGAAATTTCATGTCATAGGTGTTCAGGCGGATGTTGAAGATATGTTCGGAATCAGCGAGAATGATTTTCTCTATATTCCGATGACTACTTTTGATCGCCTCTACCCCCAGACCGAGCGGGTTTATCTACTCGTTAGTGCATCTTCCAAAAAGAATTTTGACGAAGCTCTATCTCAGGTAATAAATGCTCTAAGACGGGTGCGGGGCGTCAAGTCGGATGAGGAAAACAATTTTGGCATACTTACGCAGGAACGATTTAAAAATATGATTTCCGACATCACCGGTAACGTTCAGTTGGGAGCGACAGCGGTTGCCTGTGTTGGTTTGATGGTCGGTGTGATCGGTGTCTTGAATATTATGCTGGTAGCGGTAACCCAGCGGACTCGCGAAATTGGGGTCCGTAAAGCTCTCGGTGCGCGCCGTTCCAACATTCTGTTTCAATTTTTAATTGAAGCGGCTACGCTAACCGGATTGGGAGGTATCGTCGGCATCATTGTCGGTGCTTTGACCGGTCTGTTACTAACAACCGTTTTGGAATGGACCTATCTGTTTTCGGTCACATGGACCGTTATCGGACTGAGCGTTTCTATCGGTACCGGTGTTGTTGCCGGCCTCTACCCGGCTTGGCGAGCGGCTCGCGTTGATCCTATCGTTGCCTTGCGCTACGAATAACAGCTATAATTACCTGCTAAACTATTGATCTTATCCAGCCCTGACTTTTTTCCAATTGTCATTTCATTAATAACCTGATATACTTCTTTTTCACTCTCAATGACCGGGGGAATTTGGTTATGGTCAGACATATTGTATCTCTCACTTTCCTATTCGTCCTTCTTATCGGTTGCGGAGGTGATAATAAGATGATTGACTATCGTAAACTTCATAAAGACGCACTTGTCGCCGATATGCACAGCGACACCGTTTTGCGTATGCTTAACGGATTTGATATTGCCAAGCGCGATTCCACCGGCCATATGGATCTTCCCCGCATAAAGGATGGCGGAATTAATCTGCAAGTGTTTGCTTGCTGGTTGTCAACCCAAACTCCGATTGAAGAGTGTCGCCCCAGAGTTGATCTTATGATTGACTCCCTTGAGGCTCAAGTCAGCCGTAATTCTGATCAAATGGCGATCTGCCTGACCGCCGATGATGCTATAAAGATAATCTCAAGCGGTCGGCTGGCCACCTTTATCGGTATTGAAAATGGTGTTGCCATTGCTAATGATATCAGCAATTTGGAACATTTCTATAACCGCGGAGTCCGGTACATGACGCTTACGCATACGGCATCCTCAGATTGGTGTATCTCTTCGGCTGATACCGCCGAAGCGTTTTATGGTTTGACCGATTTTGGTCGTGAGGTGGTTAGAAAGATGAACGAACTCGGAATGATTATTGATATCTCCCACGCATCGGTATCGGCGGTTGATGAAGTGCTAAAATTAACCACCGCTCCGGTTATCGCCTCGCACTCCTGCGTCTATGAGTTGGCCGATCATAATCGTAATCTGACCGATGAGCAGATCAAAGCGGTGGCAGACAATGGTGGAGTCATCGGGATCAATTTTTACAACGGATATCTATCAAGCCAGTGGTCGGATCTGTCCGATTCATTGTTTGGGACATACCGTGGTCTGATAGATTCAATTAGGACCGAATACCCCGATGATCGTAAAAAAAGGCGTGAAGAATTGGGACCGATGTTTGACGACATCGAAAAGAAATTAAGCAAACTTGCCGGTGTCAATGTCGCAACCGTAGTAAATCATATCGACCATATTGTAAATCTGGTCGGAGCCGATTATGTCGGACTCGGTTCCGATTTTGATGGTGTCTTCGCTTTACCGGATGGATTGAAGGATTGCTCAATGATGCCGAATGTAACTCAGGAGTTGGTGCGTAGGGGGTATTCCGAAGATGATATTATCAAAATCCTCGGTGGTAATTTTATGAGGGTCTTTAATAAAGCCTGTAATTAATCTCCGGCAGAGTCCGCCTCTACGAATTTGAGCGACGCAGAATTGATACAGTAACGCAGACCGGATGGTGGTGGGCCATCGTTGAAGACATGCCCCAAATGAGCGCCACACGATTCGCAGGTAATTTCTGTCCGAGTCATACTAAGTGAGCTATCGTCTGATTCGGACACATTAGTCTTGTCTGCCGGTTTGGAAAAACTGGGCCAGCCGCAGGCCGATTCGAATTTGGCGTCGGAGTCAAAAAGTTTGTTTCCACAACAGACACATTGGTACGCACCCTTGACAAAGTGATTATAAAACTCTCCGCTAAACGGTGCTTCTGTTCCCTTTTCCTGCGTCACATGAAACTGTAGCGGGGTCAGTTCTGGCTTAGATTTATTCTTCGGCTTATCCATAAGTTCTTGTTCGTCCTTTTGTCCTGGTTCTGCCTGAGATTTCGCTTCTGCCTGGCATCCAATGATGGCAAACATCAAAATCAAGAAGCATAGTATGGCTATAGTTGTCTTGTTCATTACAGGTCTTAACAGGATAATTTGCAGATATGTTCCGGGTAGATAGTTACAAATCGATATTGATCCTTACAGCGTAATGTTCCCTCGAATTCAGCTTACTGCATTTAACGTTTTGCCAGTGTCGTTTCTTCGGCATCCTTCCATCAGGAGTGACTCGTTAGAGCCGTTGATATTGGGAACTGGAATCAATTCGACTTCAATCGGTTCAACCGTCCAGTTGCCATCCTCCCAGGCGAAAGCCTCATAGATAACTTCATCCCCAATTTTATCACCACATTCGGCATAACGCAATTGACCGTGACACAAATACATGATGGTCGGATCGGTTCCGCATCCATCCTCTTCAATAACTATTTTTACAGTTTTTCGTCCCGGACCCAAAGCGTTTAAGAGTTCGATCAGATTCATATCGGTTAACCGGCCCTGGACAAAGGGAAGCCCATCATTGTCCCAAACGGTCTGATCGTTTGAGAAGGTACGAGAGATATATTTTCTTAGTTTGGTGACGAGGAAATCAAGGTTATCATCAATTGGAATTATATCCTCAAATCCACGATCTATCAGACCGGTCATACCGGATAGATTCAATGTTTCGGTCAGGAGAAAGGCCGGGGTTTGATCAAAGTCCAGGCCATTCTTTTCCATTTTATCAACAACAGATTTGATCTTATTGATATTTTGAGTAAAGGCCAGAATCATTAATTCTGGGCGACTCCGCTGATACAACTCAAGAAAAGCATCAATATCATTTTCGATAATTATTCTAAAACCTTCAAGTTTAAGACGAGCCTCAAGCAATCGTCCCGAGTCTTCGGTTTCGGAAAACACCATTATCTGACTGGCCTGAGAAGCAGACTGAATTGAAAGGATGTCCGATTTTATCATCTCTACAAACTGTTCGACAATCTCCTCGATAAACAGTTTACCGATTAAATCACGCAGTTTAGTTTCAACCGCATCAAACTTATCCAAAGAAAGCCGGTCGATCGCTGGCAAATTATCGCAGTAGAGATCGACAATAGTGACAATATTAGAACCCAGTACTTCGACCGGCATTATTTCGGTACAGTCCTGAGGAAGCGGAGAGTACATCATACCGAGCATATGCCGCGCCATGAGTGGGTAATCAACCGATTTCAGGAGGCGTATCGTCAATTCTATAAGGCGCCGGCTATCTCCCCCATCATTGGCACTATAATAAAACCGGGCCAGATCATGAATATAAGCGACGTTGGTAATCATCAGTCGGTCTTTAACTGGAAGCTTCATCCGGCGGCAGAGACGATTAACATATTGTCCAACCTGCAGGCCATGATTGATCGGCATTTTTGTTTTAGATACCAGTAGGCTGGTGAACAGTTCCAAATTTGCCGTTAGTAAGCCATCGGCTACTTCGGCCAAATCTCCCCCCATTATTAATGAAGAGGCTGACTCAAAAAATTGGATTCTGGTCGAAGATCGTATCTTACGGATTTTATCAACGAAAAAGAGGATGTCACCGCTGATTGAATTACGAATGAATACTGAATGATATTCTTGATCGGTAATCCGTTCCGCCGCTTTGGCAACCGAGTTGACCACATCTACAGTATAATTTTCACGCTCCAAAACAGATCGGACCAATGGTGCGGCATAGGTTTCGTCGGAGATCAATAAGATTGCTTTTTTGCCACTTTCGCAAACATCGGCTTTAGCGTCATCCTCAAGGTTTCTTATTAGTTCTCCACTTGATTGAGACAGATCGGAAATCCCCAATAGAAAATCGTCATCATTGGTAATATCGCGCCCGAGGTAATATTGAGCAATAGCGGTATGAAGAGCCAGTTCTGCGGCTATATAAAGCCTAATCTTCTTGCCTCGTGCGACAAATTTCATCTCGCTCAGGAGGCCACGATCACTCGGATCTTCACAGGCAATTTTCAGGATATTGTCGTGAGGGTTGTATTCAAACGGCATAACCTTACGGGATATAGCAACGCGGGCCGGAATCATTCGGGTCATTAATTCAGGGATTTCACACTCCGCCAGGACAACCCCTTCACAATCAAACTGTGTCGCCAGCGCCTGGACCAAACGGGCTTCATCAATATCTTTGTGATACAGGAGATGAGAACCGAATTTCCCACCCCTCTTTTTTTGGCGGAGTAACGCTTCCTTGACATCAACTTCAGACACGAATCCTTCATCAATAAGGATTTGGTCGAGGCGTTTGGTGTGATTATCAGAGGCCATATTGGTCGGCATTATCCCGTAACGTTTTGGATTAAATTATTGTATTTTTCCTATTGGCTCATACTCTATACATATATCGGAAGAGTTGGCTATCTATTGATGAATGATCTTGAGGTTGTATGTTCGATAATTGAACAGTCAGCCGATCAAGGTCATGAATGTTCCGATATCGGTCCTGAAACTGCCAAAAAAGGGATTTGCAAAATTCAACTTTGCTTATATATTAATATTATAGACAGAGTTTGGCAATGGTCGGCAATTATCGTTGCATATCGTCCCTTGTTACTCCCTCTTACCACCCTTTTTGAAACAGGCCATTAGAGGCATTATCATCATTATTTAATGGGGAAGTCATAATGAGAAAACTAACCGCATTTATAACATTGTCGGTGATTCTGGTTATCGCCTATTTCGTTTCTGACAATTATCTGGGGCAACGAACCGATTCGGTTTCAGTTGACTCGGCCAACTCTGCCGATACTTATTACGCCGATACTCGTGGGTATGTCATGAAGAACAATGGCAAAATCCCTCGTAAACACCGCCGACCAAATGAATGGTATTATATCCAACGGGCTTATCCCAATAAATCTATTCCGGTAGGAAAACAGTTGGCCTCTATTGAGCTGGCCAATGAGCAACGGATTCTTTCGACGACACAAAAGGGTGGCAACGTTTCAACCTGGGAAGTAGCTGGTCCGCTAAACATTCCCGGACGTATAACCGATCTTGCGACTGACCCGACAAATTTCAATACTGTTTATGCCGCCTCAGCCTCTGGAGGAATTTTCAAATCTACAAATGCCGGTGCCACCTGGACGGCAATTTTTGACGATCAGGGGGTCCAGTCAATGGGGGCAATCGCGGTCGATCCGGTCAACCCCAACATTATTTATGCCGGGACAGGAGAAGCTAACAGCGCTGGAACCTCTTACGAAGGGACCGGGATGTATAAATCTACTGACGCCGGTTCTACCTGGAATTATATTGGCCTGCCGAACAGTTACCATATAGGTCGCATCGTGGTTGATCCGACCAAACCGGATACCGTTTTTGTGGCAGTTGTTGGCAAATTATTCGGGTCCAACTCGGACCGGGGTGTTTATCGTTCAACCAATGGTGGTATAAATTGGGAACAAAAGCTGTTTATCTCCGATTCCACCGGTTGTATTGATATTGCTTTAGACCCCAATAGCGATTGTGTCATCGCAACTATGTGGGAACGGATACGTGACCCAGCACGGCGCAAGATCGGCGGTTTGACAAGCGGCGTATGGTCGTCATGCAACAGCGGAGATGACTGGGTGGATATCACCGGGCTGGACGAACTCCCGGTTCATTCCTCTGATATCGGGCGAATCGGCATTACGATTGCCAATAACAGTCGCACCTATTTGCTGTTTTCCGATGCCTCTGGCAATTTTTCTGGTGTTTACACCAGTCCTTCTCCCCAAGTCAATGTCTGGGCAAGGGTTGATAATGGAAGCGATCTGATCGACCTCAACGGTTCCTGGTCCGGTGGATGGTATTTTGGAAACATCAGGGTCACACCAGACAATTCAAATATTGTTTATGCTCTCGGATTGGATCTGTTCCGATCTATCGATGGCGGAGTTAATTGGTCATACATTAACAATGGCCAACATGTTGATATGCACGCCCTGACGATCAATACCTCCAATGAAAATCAATTGTATTGCGGAAACGATGGGGGCGTATATTATTCGACCAATATGGGGAGCTCCTGGATTCATCGTGACGGAATGAACAATACTCAATTTTATGCGATTGAGATTGACCCGGCCAACCCGTCGGCTCTATATGGTGGAACCCAGGACAATGGTACCAATCGGACCGTGACCGGTGGCATCGATGACTGGGAGCACATTTTTGGTGGTGATGGTTTTTATGTCATAGTTGATTATACCGACTCCGACATCATCTATCTTGAATACCAAAATGGAGTTATGTACAAAACGACTAATGGCGGAGTCAGCTGGCAATACGGACTGAACGGAATGGATTATAATTCCGATCGACACAACTGGTCAACCCCGATCGATATGGACCCTAATAACCATTCGGTTATCTATTACGGTTCTGAGTTTTTATATCGCTCAACCGATGGCGCCGACTCGTGGTCGGCGATATCGAACGACTTGACCAACGGCCCACATCCGGGCAATCTCGGTTTGGGCACGATCAGCACAATTGGATTATCGGCGGAAAATTCCAACGTAATTTACGTAGGTACCGACGATGGCAATGTGCAGGTTACCACCAATGGTGGGACAAACTGGAATCTGCGAACGACCGGTCTGCCGAATCGCTGGGTTACGCGGCTTACCGCCGACCCCACCGATGCCGCAATTGCCTATGTTACCCTTTCAGGTTATAAAGATGGTTTGTCAGATGGACTTATTTATCGCACGACCGATTATGGTCTGAATTGGGTAAGCATTCACGGTAACCTCCCCGATGCGCCGATTAGTGATGTCATTATTGATCCCCACGATAGTAACACGCTCTATGCCGGAACCGATGTTGGCATTTATAGCAGTAACAATTTGGGTGTAACCTGGGCTCCGTTTGGAACCGATATGCCAATCGTTCCGATAATGGATCTTGACTTTCACTCCGGTTCAAGGACTTTGGTCGCTGGCACACATGGGCGGTCAATGTACAAAACGAGCGTCGATTGCCCGGACATCAATGATAGCGACCTGGATGGCATCATGGATTTGTGCGACAACTGTCCCAATGTTTCCAACGTCAATCAGCTTGACAGCGATGGCGATTTTATCGGTGATGCCTGCGATGATTGCACCGATGGGGACGGTGATGGCTTTGGCGATCCGGGGTTCCCAGCCAATACTTGTGGGGATGACAACTGTGTCGATATCTATAATCCGGGACAGGAAGATGCCGACTCCGATGGTATCGGGAATGCCTGCGACTTCAGATCGGTTAGCTGGGACACGATTAGTACCTCATGTGTTAATCTGATCGTCGGCAATAATGGCAATTTTGGCAACGAGGGTGCCTTCAGCTACTCGATGGACTATTCTAATTCAGGAGACTGCGATCCAACAGCTAATCCTTATATGTATGATGGCTCGCCAGTTGTTTGTTATGACAACGGTTCAGGTGTTGTTGAATACTCCTCGCTTTATGGAAGACAGCCGTTCGTTCTGGTTGATGGACTTAACGAGACGGTTCCCACTGAAACAACCGCCGACTATGACCGTTATCATACCGGAACATTTATCACGCCGGATTCAATGATCGGAATTGAAAAGGTCTGGTATGCTCCCAAAGATTCTGATAGCTGTGAATTTGTCATCCAATGTATGAAACTGTTTTCGTTCGATGGTGCTTCTCATGCAGGAATTACGATTGGTGAAATTATCGATTGGGATATCCCATCCGATCTGGGAATTGATAATACTGGTGGTTTTGATGATCCAACCAATTTAGTTTATACGCAGGGGATTGAAAGCGACGGTTCCGGTTGTCAACCGAATGATGGTCGTTTTGGTGCCCATGCTCTTTTAGCCGAATATATCAATGACACTTGCGCTATTGATACCGGGGCTAACCTGTACAGTGGTTACGTCGGTAGCAATGCCGACCTGATTTATCCCAATAATGGGTATGTTCCTTCTGTTCTCTTGTCCCTTATGGGAACGGCCGGATTGCGCGTTGAAGGGGATGGAGTCGATGCCCATTCGGTTATCACTTACTATCACAACCTGACGATTAGTGGCACCGATACGGTATGCATCTATACCTTTATCGGATCTCTTCAAAATGGTACCGCTTTTGATTTGACTGACAATGTTGACAAAGCCAAACGCTGGCTAGCGGATCATGTTATTACTATTTGCCAACCAGATTATCTTTGCGGAGATGCCAACAACGATGGTGCGGC
>JAUUYJ010000292.1 GCA_030588275.1 Candidatus Zixiibacteriota bacterium
AAAAATCTATCAATTTTTTCACATATGTCAAGCGATTTAGACATTTCGGAACCGTTTGGTCGTTCTTTCCTCCATTCTACAACATATACAACCTTTGGTCGCTTTTGTTGGTATCTATTTTTTCTCCTTGGCTTCAATTTACTCGAATGATAAAATCTATACAATCGGCATTTTCCGATCCTGAAAAAATCAGATTTTCCAAGAGAATGTTTGAATCATTCCGATAGATAGAGTATCACAACTGGTGGATGGGAAGTGTTGAATACTATATGAAGCTTCGGTCTTTTATATTTCTGGTTTTGGTGTCGCTTTGGACGACATCCGTCTGTTCGGGGGAGACCTATAATCGGAACCGGGTGGGTAATTTAGGGCCATTGCCGACCACTGGTCAGACACCACTACAGACTTTGAGGCTCGATATTGTGCCGACACGATACGATATTCTTGAACCGGGCCAGTCCGAATTTTCGTTATTTAATAGTTGGACCAATCGCTGGAACCGTTCAGATTTCTATTATATTGATGTCGAGATTTTGCGGAATCAATTGGAGTTCAATTTTGGAATTGGTGGTAAAACGGAAATTGGCTTTGCCCTCCCGATTCTTACCAGTACCGGAGGGGTTCTTGATCCGTTTATCTCCCACTTTCATGACAGTTTCGGCTTAAATCAGGGCGGTCGTACAGATTACCCTGAGAATCAACTGATGGTCAGTTTTATAAACGAGTCTGGTGAAGAGATTGTCATTCTTGATAAGAGTAACGAGGGGACGATTATCGGTGACCTTAGCCTGATCTCTCGTTCTGAATTGTATCAAGGTAACGGGTTGGTTAAAACGGTTATATTCTCAACCCTCCTCAGATTGCCAACTTCGCAGGCGAGAGGCTATTATGGTTCTTCCGGGATCGATGGTGCCTTCTCCGTTTCGGCCAGTTTCTATCCGGCTCCATTGTATTTGTATAGTACCATTGGATATGGAGTGTTTGGGTCGGGGAGCAGTCAGTTTGGTCTCAATCTGAGGCCGTATCAATGGACCTTTTTTATGGCGGCAGAGTATCCGTTTACCGGAGGCGTTTCGCTGATTTTGCAACAGCTTTCCAATTCCGGAACGACGGTTGATTCGCCCGATTTCTCCAGCCCAACGCATGAACTGACCTTTGGGGCTCGACACCGGATTTCACAGCACTTGATGGTTAACTATGGGATCATTGAGAATCTATATATTTTCAAAAATTCAATCGACTTTGGCCTGCTGTTTGGTTTGACCTGGCTCCCCTGAACGGTATTACCGCTTTTAGGGGGTATCACCCCTTTTAGGCTGTCGCCCGCTCCGGGCAGATACTCAAAGAAAGTAAAGAGTACATTGATAGGGCAAGCAAAGGTCTTTTAGGCGGTATTACCGCTTTTAGGCTGTCGCCCACTCCGGGCAGATACTCAAAGAAAGTAAAGAGTACATTGATAAAGCAAGCAAAGGTCTTTTAGGGGATATCACCGCTTTTAGGCTGTCGCCCGCTCCGGGCAGATATTCATCAAAATTAACTTTTCAACCGAGAATCACATAGTTGTATCACATACTTCAGCTTCTCCTCATGATATCCGATTTTAGTATTGACACCTGCACAATTGGGCAGTTACTTGACGGTAGCTAGAAAAAGGCCGGTTCGACAAGGGTGTTACAGTTTCTTCAGATTTTTGAAGCCGTTATCGAGAGAATCTGGTCGTCATGGAAGATGAAGGCTTAACAGAGTAGAATGGAGGGTGCCATATGAGCCCGGTTAAAAAATTAACAGCGCGTCAGAAGCAGATTCTCAGTTTTATCGAAGAGAAGGTCAACCTCTCCGCTCTGCCCCCAACGATTAGGGAGATCGGTGAGCGATTTGGTATCACTTCGACCAACGGGGTCAGGTCGATCCTGAACGCTCTGGAGACCAAAGGGTATATCCGGCGGCAAAAGCTGGTATCACGCGGTATTGAGCTGGTTAAGCGGACTGTCATTGATTTCAGACGGATACCATTGGTCGGATCGGTTCCAGCTGGACTGCCAATTACCGCAATCGAAAATCAGGAGGGTGAGATCGCTGTAGATCGCTCCTTTTTGTCCGGTGGGGATGTTTTTAGCCTGCGGGTCAAGGGGGAATCGATGATCAATGCCGGAATCTTTGATGGCGATTTTGTTCTGGTTGATCGGAGTGCCCAACCGATCCAGGGAGATGTTGTCGTGGCTATCATCGGGGAAGAGGCGACGGTTAAGAAATTTTACCCGGAGAAAAAGCGTGTCCGCCTGGAACCGTCAAATGAGGCTTTTGGTCCGATCATCGTCGATCGTAATACGCCCGGTTTCTATATCGCCGGGAGAGTCGTTGGCCTTATGCGGCGCATGAGGTAGCGGAGTTATGTTAAAGTATTACTTTGAGTGGCTTGAGAAGTGGTGTAAGTGTGATGTGAGGGGGTTTGCTTTACTGATGATCCTTTTGCTTTTAATCAGCAAGGGTGGGATGTTAAAGCTTCTGTTTTTTGCCTAAGGTAGGGGATGTTGTGTATCAGGATATGGATGAAGCGGTCGAGGTTGTTGCTTTATTTCAAAAGGGGAAGATGCAACCTTCCCGATTTCGTTGGAACGGCAAAGTTTATAAAATCTCTGAAGTGACCGGTGACTGGAAAACTGATGTCGGAGCTTACCGGGTGCGTCATTTCGCGGTGGTGGACAAATCGTCCAATTTCTTTCAATTATCGTATGACGAGCGGAAAACCAGCTGGGTGATTAGCAAAATCTGGGTCGAGTGATGGTCTCATTTTCGCCGATCATAATTCATGTCGATATGGATGCTTTTTTTGCTGCAGTAGAGGTGCGGAACAATCCTCATTTAAAAGGGAAACCGGTCGTCGTCGGGGGGGGCTTGAATGGTCGGGGAGTGGTTTCGACCTGTTCCTATGAAGCTCGTAAATTCGGAATTCATTCCGGGATGTCATCGATCCAGGCAAAAAAATTGTGCCCCGAGGCGGTTTTCATATCGGCCGGATTGAGAGGCTACGTTTATGCCTCGGCAGTGATGCAAAAAATATTTGAAAAGTATTCACCTCAGGTTCAGCCGGTCAGCGTCGATGAGGCCTTTCTGGATATCACCGGAACCGAACGTATTCACGGTGGTGCGGTCGAAATGGTCATGGCGATGAAAAACGAAATCTGGTCAACGCTGAAATTGACCTGCTCGGTCGGTATCTCGCCATCACGATATATGGCCAAGTTGGCCTCCGGTCTGGACAAGCCGAACGGGTTGACGGTCATGGACAGGGATAAATTTAAAGATGTTTTTTTCCCTCGCGAAGTTGATTCGCTTTGGGGGGTGGGG
>JAUUYJ010000186.1 GCA_030588275.1 Candidatus Zixiibacteriota bacterium
ACGTCGCTTTGCTCCTCGCAATGACCTGACTTGGGGCAGACGAGAAGCGCACGCATCGCGTGTCTATAATACCTGCCGCCCATATTACCAGGAAATGTAACAGCGCCGTCGCTTTGCTCCGGCATAAGATAATCTATGCTCGCTTCGCTTCGCAGATTATCTAAAAAGCCCGGTCAAATTGATTGGCCGGGCTCGTGATATATCTATGATTAGATAAAACTAATTACTCAGTCTTATCATCATCACTGGCAGACTCGTCTGACTTAGCAGATTCATCAGCCGGAGCATCAGTTGCCGGAGCATCATCAGCTTTAGCTTCTTCAACAGCAGGCTTGTCTGATTCAGTTGCTTCAGCCTTCGGAGCTTCTTCAGCTTTAGCTTCTTCAGCCGGGGCATCAGTCGCTTTAGCCTCTTTAGCTTCAGCCTTCGGAGCATCGTCGGCAGGAGCCGACTCGTCGGTCTTAGCTTCATCGCTACCGGTAGAATCACCGATACTGACAGATGAAGTCGCCTGTTTGGCCAGAAATGATTCGTACTCTTCCCGATCACGCTTTTCAAAATAAGCGGTCACTGAGAGAACGATCTTTCGTCCGGCACGGTCGAATTCGATCACCTTCAGAGGAATCTCATCCCCTTCGTTGAACGATTCGGTTCCCTTATCGGCTCCTTCTTTGCTCAACTGGTTGGTCGGGACAAACCCTTCAACTTCGTTGTCCAGCTCCACCACCAAGCCGCGATCTATAACCCGAATAACGGTTCCGAGAACTTCGCTGTCGGAATTATATTTCTTGGCATATTCCGGCCAGGGATCTTCCTGCATCTGCTTGATACCCAAAGAAACGCGGCGATTGTCAGAGTCGATCTTAAGAACTTTAACCTCGACCGCCTCACCCTTTTTCATAATCTCGGAGGGATGCTGAACGCGCCTGGTCCATGACATATCTGAGATATGCACCAAGCCATCAACCCCTTCTTCGATTTCGACAAAGGCACCAAATGCGGTCAGATTACGGACCTTACCGGCGACAACAGTATCGACCGGGTATTTGGTATGAATCGTCATCCAAGGATCCGGCTCCATCTGCTTGATACCCAGAGAAATTTTCTCATTCTCTTTATCAACCGACAAAACCACCGCCTCAACGGTATCATTGACATTCATGATCTTGGAAGGATGCTTGATATGTTGCGTCCAGGACATTTCGGAGATATGAATCAAACCCTCAATCCCTTTTTCCAATTCGATAAATGCGCCGTAATCGGTGATCGAAACGACCCGTCCTTTGATCTTCTTATTGAGAGGATATTTCTCTTCAATATTTTCCCAAGGATAAGGAGTCAGCTGTTTCAACCCCAGAGAAATGCGGGAGGTCTTTTCGTCGAAATCCAGAATCTTGACATTGAGCGTATCACTCAACTGCACCAATTCTGAAGGATGCCGCATCCGGCCCCACGACATATCGGTGATATGCAAGAGTCCGTCAACACCACCGAGGTCGATAAAGACACCGAAGTCGGTAATATTTTTGACAACACCTTCGCGCACCTGACCCAGTTCAATCTCCTCAAGGAGATGGGACCGCATTTTCTCCCGCTCCTCTTCGAGAACAACCCGACGAGAAACGACAATATTACGACGATTCTTATTTAGCTTGATAATTTTGACATCCATCGTTTCGCCAATCAAGGCATCAAAATCTGGCACCTGGCGAAGAGCGATTTGTGATCCAGGCAGGAAGGCATCGACACCCATGACATCGACAACCACACCACCCTTAATGCGACGTTTGATTCGACCCGGAACGAGTTCACCAGCATCGTGATTTTCCCGGATTTTTTCCCAAACCATCATAAAGTCGGCCTTCTGTTTGGACAGAACCAACTGGCCGTTTTGATCTTCGATAGCCTCAAGATAAACGTCAATTTCATCACCGACTTTGATGTTAATTTCGCCGGTAAATTCACTCATCGGAATGATTCCTTCCGACTTAAATCCAACATCGACGATAATATCATCCTTTGTCACGCCAATGACCGCTCCGGATACTATCTGTCCTTCTTTGATATCCCGGATCGTGCCATCATACATGTCCATCATGGCCTGATATTCGCTATCGTCGTACTCTGCCGCATCAAGCTCAGTAATCTTCATCGCATGAATAACATCCAACTCTTCGACAACAGCCGGAGGAGGTGCGGCGGCTCTAATTCTGGCCTTCTCAGAGATACGTTTCTTCCGAGAAGTAACAACCTTCTCAACCACTTTAGTCTCAACCGCCTGCGTTTCAACTACCGCCGAGGCATCAACCTTGGTTTTTTTGGTCTTGACGGATTTGGTTTTCTTTCCCGTGGTTTTTTTGGTCTTGCTTAGCTTAACCGCATCACCTCCCGTCTTGTTCGTACTTTGGTTTTTTTTGATTTCTGCTTCAGTCATGTTACAATGACCTCCTTAGGTATATTTACTCCCCGGCCGAAACCGGAGGCATTTTTTCTATATCGGTACTGTTCTGCTTATTTATTAGTCAGAGATGTCACCCAATTTGAGCAACAGCCCTTTCTTTCAATTCTCCAATTTTTTCCATCACAAGCTCGGCCAATTTTTGGTAGCCCTGCTTGTTATCTTCATACTGCGCGATCTCATCCGGCATAATCGGCGGGCCAAAACAAATCCAAATACCGCGCCGGTTTATCAAAGCCTCAAGTGGCTTATGACTGCGAAAAATAAAGGTCGGTACAATCGCCGCCTTGTTTCTCCGGGCCAATAATCCAACTCCCGCCTTCGGTTTCAAAAAAGTCTCACCGTCGCCGCGCGTTCCTTCCGGAAACATAACAAGTCCACCACCGGCAGACAAGGCTCGTTCGACAAAACTCAGAGCCTGCGGATCAAAAACTCCGCGCCGGACCGGGATTGCATTCAACCATCTGATGATCTGTTTCATAACCGGAATATCAAAAAGTTCTTTCTTCGCAAAAAAATGAACTTCCCGATTAACCGTCACCCCGATCAACGGGGGATCAAGGTACGCCTGGTGGTTCGAAGCAACAATTATCGGACCGCTCTTTGGAATATTCTCCACGCCGAATCGTTTCATCGCCAGGAGCGAGCCAACAAAATAATGCCCTACGTACCAGACTGACCAATAAAACCACTTCATCGCTTTACGGTAAACATCCGCCGAGCAGTATCAATAATCGCCTCGACCTGCTCGTCAATACTCATCCGCGTCGTATCAATCACAACCGCGTCAGGTACTTTCGTCAATGGTGATTCCTTGCGGCCAGAATCATTGGCATCCCGCTGGGCCAAAAGTTTTTCCTGCATTTCGACCGTCGATTCCTGACCTCGCAAAGCCGCCTCCATGTGGCGCCTTTGGGCCCGAACCTTAATATCAGCCTGCAGATAAACCTTTAGATGCGCCTTAGGAAAAACGACCGAAGTCGTATCGCGCCCTTCGGCGACGATATTCCCTTTGACACCCAACAACTTTTGCCGCCCGACCATCTCGGATCGAACTCCGGCAAAAACCGCCACCGCCGAGGAACCATGAGTTACCGGTTCGGTTCGGATCGCATCAGATACATCTTCATCGTTGAGAAAGATCAACTGCCCTTTTTCACTATCCGTTCTAAATTCAATATTGATTCGGGAAGCAATCTGAGTCAGAGCATTTTCATCATCAAACGAGACCTCGTGACGTAGGGCAAAAAGCGCCACGGCTCGATACATTGCTCCCGTATCCAGATAAGTATAACCCAACCTTTGGGCCAACTGTTTGGCTGTTGTTGATTTGCCAGACCCAGCCGGACCATCAATCGCGATGATCTTACCTTCAAAAACCGACAGTTTAACAGGTACCGCCATAATAGCTTGACAAAATAGCACTTAATCAAAAAAAAGCAAGCCGTAAAACCCGGTTTTTCCCCACCTTTTTGGGGGAAGATCAGCCCCGCGCTCCTTACACGCTTGGGAAATATACTTGTATTTTAAACAAACTCCTGCTAAGGTTATGAAAGGTCTATGTATGTTCAAAATACCTAAGGAGGCAATATGAAAAGGTTTATCTTTCTCACTCTGGCATTCTCGATCTGTTTTGGTTTGATCTGGATATCGGGTTGCTCTGATGATAAGAGCGCTGGTGTTGATCCCGCCGCCGGTCCGGAACCGGTTGATTCGAATTTCATGAACGATATCTTCGGAGAAGAGTTGTTAATGAATTCAATACATTCGATCGAGGTTTCATTGGCCTTACTCGATTCGATCCCTGGCGCGACAGTTAAGGAGAATGGCGGACTTAGCCTGTCTGTGATGGAGGGAGAACAGGAAATTATAATTACCGCAATCGGTAGTTACAGCTATGAAAACGGCTGGCATGTATTTCAGTTTGATGCCATAGTTGTTGACTTGGAATTCAACGACACTACCGCCGTTTCCGGTTTGGATTCGGTACGAGTCAGTTTTGAAGGCAGTCCGCTTCAATTTCCAAACTCGCAATCTGAGATGGATGAGCTTCTCGCTCGTGCTCATGCCCGTTGGAATTCACTTCCCGATTCGCTGAATAATGCCGCCATTCATCACCGCCTCGACGTATCGTTGGACTTCCTGAATAATAACGACACGCTGATTAACCTGGCCGGAACGGTGAGCGATACGATATCAATTCAGGATTCGCTGGAGCAGTCCTTTTGCCAACTCGAGCTTACCCTGAATCAGACTATGACAAATTTCCAGTTCTATCCCAGTTCGTCCGATACCGTTTGTCCCGAATCGGGATCTACTACGGCAACCGTCACGCTAAACGTCGCCTGCACCGGAGGGGCGTTTGATACTCTCAATGTTGATGGCACCTGGACGATTTCAGCGACGATTAACGACGACAATAGTGTAACGATAACATTTACCAATGGAATCGTCTCATGGACGGTTACCGAGCCGTGCGGCGGTGGGGTCGCGGCCAAACGGGGTTGGTTTGGCGTTAGGGAATAACTTTTTGTTATAGCAAAAAGACTGTCACAAATATCCAATAGCCCGCAGGTAGAAAAAACAGGCCTGCGGGCTTTTATTATCAATGATTCTACAATTCCCCGAGACCGGTTGTCAATTCATTGAGCCTATAAATGAGCCAGCAACAATGTGCGAGTGCTGAAACCCACGATGTGGGTCGAAGCGATAGCGAGATTAGGTGGATGTTCAAGCGAAGCGAGTTACAGCCACCTACCCCCCTGTGGGGTAGGTTATCTTACCCTCTTTTGAGCTTTTACCCATGCTTTATCATGATTTTAGGGATTTCCTGAAATCCCACAAGCATATACACAACAGACAGTTACGCAAAGGAGCAGACCTGACTTCAAGCCTGAAATTTATAATCACAATTCTGGCAAGATCGTGATTGTTGATCGAGTAGGTAAAACCTACTCGACATGGCAAGGTGGATTACCATCACGAAAGATAAAAGATATCGTCCTCACAACATCCGCTATATTTAAT